>NZ_LTCZ01000426.1:0-17426 GCF_001583455.1 Rhodococcus sp. LB1
GGCCGGTACCGGCCGCCGTCCAGCGCGCGGTTCGGGAAGTCCGGGTCTGCGTGCAGGGTGCGGGCCATGCTGACGAAGTCGGCCTGCCCGGATTCGATGATCTGCGCCGCGACCTCGGGTGAGCTGATCCGGCCTGCGACCCCGACGGGGAGGTCGAAGTCCCGCGTGTATTGCTCGGAGAACGGGGCGAGGAGTCCGCGGGGCCACTCGCCGGGTTGGATGATCCACTGCCCGGATTCGTAGTTGCCGGCGGAGACGTCGAGGAAGTCGAGCAGGTCGGTGTCGATCGCGTCGATGCGGGCGCGGGTCGTCTCGGCGTCGAGACCGCCGTCGACGGCCTCGAACGCCGAGAATCGCAGTCCGAGAGCGACACCCGGTGCCATTGCGCGAACGGCGTCGATCACCCTGTTGACGAACTGTGCCGGATCGGCCCACTCGTCGTCGCGGTGGTTGTACGCCGGCGAGAGGAACTGGTGGATGAGATAGCCGTGACCGCCGTGCAGCGAGATCACGTCGACCCCGGCCTGCTGACAGCGCGCGGCGGCCTCGCCGAAGCATTCGATGATGTGCTCGATGTCGTCGCCGTCGAGTTGCTCGGGCATTTCGCCGCCGACCACCGCGCACGGGATCGGTGACGGTGCGACGGGGACGAATCCGCTGACGGAACCCTGCGCGGTGCGGCCGCCGTGATTGAGTTCGACGCCGACGAGCGCGCCGTGCGCGTGGATCGCCTCGGCCATCTTCGCGATGCCCGGGATGCGTTCGTCGACGTCCACGCCCATCTGCCGGATACGGCCCTTGCCGTCGGCCCGCACGTAGCTGGCCTCGGTGAAGACGAGTGCTGCGCCGCCCGCCGCACGGCGCTCGAGGTACGCGATGTACTCGTCGGTCATCGTGCCGTCGACCTCGCAGTAGTTGCGCTCCATCGGCGCCGACACGAAGCGGTTGCGCAGTCGTACGTTACCCAGGTCGAGTGGTGCGGCGAACGGACGCGCGGTCATCGGGACTCCTCGAGTACGGTCGGGCCGCAGTGATCGGCGAGCAGTTCGCCGAGGTGACGTCGCATGCGGTCGGGGTCGGGCGTGCCCCCGGTGAGGAGGGCGAACGTGTCGGCCGCCTGAGCGACGAGCATCTGACCGCCGTCGAGCACGTCGCAGCCGAGAGCAGTTGCTGCCGCGACGAGTTCGGTTCGCAGGGGGCGGTAGACGATGTCGGCGACCCACAGTCCGGGATGGAGCGCGTCGGTGTCGAACGGCGTTCCAGGATGTCCGACCATGCCGATCGGTGAGGCGTTGACGACGCCGTCGCAGTGCTCCAGGTTCGCTTCGATCGCGTCGAGGGGGATGGCCGTGACCCGCGTCTGCGGGAAGGCCGCCGCGAGGCGCGCGCAGACGTCCGCCGCACGGGCCGGGTCGAGGTCGGCGACCCGCAGGTCCGCCACTCCGGCGGCGGCGAGCGCGTAGGCGACGGCCGAACCGGCACCGCCCGCACCGGCGAGGACGACGCGGCCGAGCGCAGCGTCGGGCAGTCCCCGGCGCAGCGCCGCGAGGTATCCGCTGTGATCGGTGTTGTGACCGATCAGCCGCCCATCACGGACGACGACGGTGTTGACGGCGCCGAGAAGTCTTGCGTTGTCGGACAATTCGTCGAGGGAGTCGACGACCACCTGCTTGCACGGGTGGGTGACGTTGAGTCCGGTGCAACCCGCTGCGACGGCCTGCCGCAGCGTGTCGCCGGAACTGTCGACGGGGATGCCCTCCGCCGCGACATCGATCAGGTCGTAGCGGTAGTCGGTCAGGCCGAGGGCGGCGGCCTCGTGTTCGTGCAGCGCCGGCGACAGGGACGTGGCGATCCCTGCCCCGACGAGGCGGATCCGGTGCCGGGTGGATACGGGGTGCATGAAAATCTCCTGCAATGGTGAAGGTCCGGGCAGGTCAGGCGTCGTTGCGGACGAGCGCCTGGTGCCGGGTGCCGACCGTCGTCGTGCCGGGTTCGCCGAGCTGATCGGTGGGTGTGCGGTACGTCTCGGGACCGGTGAGCGCGGCGACCGACGACAGCAGCGCGAAGCCCAGGCACATCCAGGCGACCGGGGTCCAGTTCGCGGTGTCGCCCGCCGACAGCCACTGCGCGATGGCCGGGGTGAAGCCGGCGACCAGCAGTCCCAGCATGAGGCTCACGGCCATTCCGGTGTACCGGACCTTGGCGGGGAACTGCTCGGGGAAGTACGCCGGGTACACGCCGTTGGGCATCGCGTAGAACAGGCCGATCAGGACGATGCCGGCCGCGAACACCATCGGCGCGCTGCCCGTTCCGATCGCGTGGAAGAACACGAACACCATGCCGGCGGCACCGACGGCGCCCGTCACGAAGACCGGTTTGCGGCCGATCCGGTCGGCGAGCATTCCGAACAGCGGCTGGGTGAGGACCGCGACGAAGTTGGCGACGGCGATGGCCCACAGCATCGTGGAGCGTTCGAGCCCGGCGACCTGCACGGCGTACGCCAGCGCGAAGACGTTGACGATGGTGTTGATCATCGCGAATGTCGCGCTGAGGCTGATGCGGATCACGGTGTGCCAGTGCGAGCGGAACATCTCGACGACGGGGATGCCCGCCGTGTCGTCGTGTTCCTTCAGCTCTTCGAAGACCTCCGGCTCGTCGAGCTTGCGACGCAGCCAGACCGCAACACCCGTCACGAAGATGCTGAGCAGGAAGGGCACACGCCAGCCCCACGAGTAGAGCGCGTCGTCCGGCAGCGCGGCCACGGGAATGAACACCAGGCTCGAGATGACGATGCCGAACATGATGCCGCTCATGGTGAACGAGGTGTAGAACGAGCGACGGTTGTCCGGTGCGTGTTCGAGCGTCAGCGCGGACGATCCTGGCGATTCGCCGCCGGCGGACAGGCCCTGCAGCAATCGCAGGAGCACCAGGATGATGGGCGCGGCGATACCGATCTGGTGGTACGTGGGCAGGCAGCCGACGACCACGGTCGCGATACCCATGAGCAGGAGGCACGCCAGCAGCGAATTCTTGCGCCCGTATCGATCCCCGAGATGCCCCCACAGCACTGCGCCGAGTGGACGCGCGATGTACGCCACACCGAGCGTGCCGATCGACAGCAGGGTCGCCGTGGCTCCTCCGCCCGGGAAGAAGATCCGCGGGAAGACCAGCGCTGCCGCGGACCCGTAGATGAAGAAGTCGTAGTACTCGAGCGTGCTGCCGAGGAATCCCGAGACGGCGGCCCGGCGGGCGTTCTCGTTCGGTTGTCCCCCGGTGTCGCGAGTAGACGTGCTTGCCATGGTGTTCCTTTCGTCCCAGGGATCCGGTGCGCCGCGAGGCTTCTTCGGAGGTGATCCACCTCACACGAAGTTCCGGACCGTGACGAGCGTGTCATGGCAGACTATGCGCAGTCCAGCGCAAAAAAAGTCTTAGATATAGACCGAAACCATCCTAATCGGGAGTCGGGAGAATATCCTCCGATACTGCGAGGGCCACCCGGAGCGCGTCGGAGACCCGACGCGGTGACCAGGCGAGTCCGTGGTTCATGTAGATCGGCTCGCCGGTGAGCGGCACGAACACCGTGCCCGGGGGCGTGAGCGCGGCAATGCCCGACGTCATGAGCGCCACGCCGACACCCGTCGCCACCAGCATCAGGATCATGTACGGGTCGGTGATCTCCTGCACCACGCGGGGACGGAATCCCGCATCGACGCATGCCCGCATCGCGACCTCCTGCAATGCCGAGCCGGCCGACAGCGGTGTCGTGACGAACCCGTCTTCGGCGAGGTCGCGCAGGTCGATCTCCGGCTCCGACGCGAGCGGGTGGTCCGCCGGGAGCACCGCTCCGAACGGCTCGCGGCGGATCAACCGGGTGGACACCGAGGCCGTCTCGACGGGAAGTCCGACGAACGCGAGATCGAGTGCGCCACTGTCGAGTTGAGTGATGGCGTCACGGGTCATGATACGGCCGACGAGGGTGAGTTCGATGTCGGGGTAGCGCTGCCGGAGCGCGCGGGTGAGCGGGGGCAGGGACAGGTGATTGAGCACGCCGGTGAAGCCGATCTTGATGCGGCCGTACACGCCTCCGGCGGACGCGCGGGTGGCCTGCCGCGCGATGTCGACACTCTCGAGAATGCGGTAGGCGTGCGGCAGGAACGTGTGGCCGGCAGATGTCAGGGCGACGCTGCGGGTGCTCCGCTCGAACAGCGGCACGCCGATGTCTTTCTCGAGTTTGCGCACCGTTTGACTCAGCGGCGACTGGGCCATCTGGAGCCGCGCGGCGGCCCTGCCGAAATGCATTTCTTCGGCGACGGCGACGAACGCTTGCAGCCAGCGAATCTCCATCGGATTCCCTTCGGCGAGTTTGACGAGTGTGGCTCAGCCCATATATTCCAATTCGTACACAGTGCGAAACCGATCATTCCGATTTCGCACATAGAACAAGACTAATGCGCACACAGTCGCGAGGAGAAACCACCATGGCCACGTATCCCGAGGGCGCGACCGCGCTCGTCACCGGCGGCGCGAGCGGAATCGGTGCGGCGTGCGCGAAACGCCTCGCCGGCGCCGGGGTCCGCGTCGTCACCGCCGACGTCGCCGCCGGGGCCGACGAGCACCTCGACGTCACCGACGCCGACGCCGTCCAGAAGCTCGCCGCCCGGCTCGGCCGCGTCGACATACTCGTCAACAGCGCCGGTGTCGTGGGACCGTCCACTCCCCTGGTGGACGTCGACCTCGAGGACTGGCGCCGCACGTTCCGGATCAACGTCGACGGGACGTTCCTCCTCTGCCGCGCGTTCGTGCCGGCCATGACCGACGCGGGCTGGGGAAGGGTCGTGAATCTGGCGAGCATCGCCGCGAAGGACGGAAATCCCAACCAGAGCGCCTACTCGGCGTCGAAGGCGGCCGTGATCGCGCTGACGAAATCGCTCGGCAAGGAGGTCGCGCAAACCGGTGTCCTGGCCAACGTGGTGGCGCCCGCCGCGGTGGAGAGCCCGATGAATGCCGGCACCGACCCGGCGATCCTCGCGCGGTCGCAGAGCCTGACCCCGATGGCCCGGATGGGACGGCCCGAGGAGATCGCCGAACTCGTCGCATGGCTGTGCTCGGAGGCGCTCAGCTTCTCGACCGGGGCCGTCTATGACGCCAGCGGTGGCAGGGCGTCGTACTAGCGGGACACTCGCTCACAGCCAGTGCGGGGGCTCCGGGATCTCTCCGCCTGAGCCGAGTCCGACGGCGCCGCGGCCGGCGGCCCACCGCACGACTGCGGCGAGGGGCCCGGACACCTTGTCGGCCGGCGGTGAATCCGGCTGCACGACAACCGGTTCACCTCCGTCGACCGCGAGTATCAGCCCGGCGCCGAGGTCCTTGCGCCGCCACATCCCGACGATGTCGGTGAGCAGCGACTCGAGGACCACGTCGGGGAAGTCGCCGAACCGGCCGCCGTTGCCGAGGTCCACCGCATGGATCCACACCTCCCGGGTGCGCATCCACGCCGTCTCCGACACCGGCACCAGACGGCCCTGCGCGGTGCGGACCTGCGCATCCCACGCCGAGGCGGGCAGGTTGCGCCACTTCTCGTCGAGCCGGGCGACGGTGTGGTCGAACAGGTTCCGCAACGCCGCCGCCGACAGGGTGGCGCCCTCGGCGATCTCCCGGCCCCGCTGCTCCGGCGACGCATACATCGGGGTCTGCACCCCGGTGGCGGCCCAGTCCAGCAGCCGACACAATGCGGCGGCGTTGTAGCCGACGTGCGCGAGCAGATGCCGCCGCGACCACCCGGACAGGAGGGTCTCCCCGTCGAGGTCGGAATCGGACAGCTCGGCGAGGCGTTGCGCGAAGTACGCGGTGCCGCGGCGCGCGATCAGCAGCCGCTCGGACAAGTCGAGATCGTGGAAACCCACCGGGTGCACCCCTTATTTGACGATCGTCGTGTTGCGGACGGTGCCCAGGCCCTCGATGGTGACCTCGACGGTCTGCCCGTCCTGAATGTAGAGACCGGGCTTACGGGCGTGCCCCACCCCGCCCGGGGTGCCGGTGATCACCACGTCCCCGGGCTGCAACGTCACGATGTGCGAGATGTACTCCACCAGCCTGGCCGGGGTGAACACCAGATCGTCGGTGGTGGTGGACTGCACCACCTGCCCCTCCAATTTCGTGACCAGGGTCCCGCCGAACGTGTACGAGTCGGTGGTCGTCAGGAACGGCCCGAAACCGCTGGTCTTCTCGAACGTCTTGCCCTGATCCCACTGCAGCGTCCGGTACTGGTAGTCGCGCATCGTGTAATCGTTCATCACCGAATACCCGGCGATGTACTGCTCGGCGTCCGCCTCCGGCACCTGGTACGCCTGCCTGCCGACGACGAACGCCAACTCCCCCTCCCAATCCAACTGGGCGGCGGCATACGACGGGACGATCACGTCGTCGTACGGACCGGTCAACGCCTCCTTGAACTTGGAGAACAGGGTCGGGTACTCGGGCAGGTCCCGGCCCATCTCCTGGATGTGGTTGGCGTAGTTCAAGCCGACGCAGATGATCTTCCCCGGGTGCGGGACCACCGGGGCGTAATCGGCGCCCTCGAGGCTCACGACGTCACCGGACGCGTGCCGCGCGACCGTTTCCCAGTCCGGGTCGGCCAGCAGGGCGGACAGGTCCGGGTACCCGTCGATGATCGTGGCGGCGGTGTCGGAATCGACGCGGACGGCGACGGTGGCACCGTTGCGGCGCAGGGTGGCAAGCTTCATGGGATTGTCAGGCTCCTTCGGAAATGTACGTGCGATCAAAGTGCAGGCGCTCGACGATCGGGGCGTCGGAGAACGCGAACAGGTCGAACTCGGTTTCGGCCTCGATCGACCACTCCGTCCAGGACGGGACGACGATCATGTCCCCCGTGCCGACCTCACGGGTCTGGCCGTCGAGGACGAACCGGCCGGAACCGTCGAACACCTGGTAGACGGTGGACCCGACGTCGCGGCGGGGCCGGGTGTGGGCGCCGGCCCGGAGGCGGTGGAACTCGGCGCGGATCGTGGGCATCACGTCGCCGCCGGTGGTCGGGTTGGTGTAGCGGACCGCGGCATGACCGGGTTCGGTGGTCGCCGCATACCCCTCGTCCTCCAAGGCCAGTTGCTCGCGCAGCGCGGCGTCGGTGTGCTCCCACCGGTACGCCGCGATCGGTGAGGACGTCTTCGCGTCCAACCCGACCAGCGGTCGCAGCCCCGGATGCGCCCACAACCGTTCCGACCGGGACACGTCGGGGGTGGAGTCGTCGGTGACGTTCTCGGATCCGAATTCGAAGAACCCGGTGTCGGTGTAGTGCACGAACGGGATGTCCAGGCCGTCGATCCAGGCCATCGGCTGATCGGTTTCGTTGTGGTGGCCGTGGAAATGCCAGCCCGGGGTCAGCAGGAAATCGCCGCGCCGCATCGCCACCGGATCCCCGTTGACGACCGTCCACACCCCCTCCCCCTCCACGACGAACCGGAAGGCGTTCTGCGCGTGCCGGTGCTCGGGGGCCACCTCCTTCGGGCCCAGATACTGGATGGCCGCCCACAACGTCGGCGTCACATACGGCACCCCACCCAATCCCGGGTTCGCCAGGGCGATCGCCCGCCGTTCCCCGCCGCGGCCGACCGGCACCAGATCCCCCGCCCGCTGCGCCAGCGGATACAGCGTCGACCACTTCCACACGAACGGCACCGCCCGCGACGTCGGCGTCATCGGCATCAGATCACCGAGCTGCGTCCACAACGGATTCAGGTGCTCGGCCTCGAAATCGTGGTAGAGCTGTTTCAACTCCGGAGCGTCGTCGACGTGCGGTTCGGTAGCGGTCATGGCATCGACGCTAGGAGGGTCGGAGTCCCGGCCGATAGAGAATTCTTCTGTGCAGAAACTCGGTCAGGGTTCGAGGTCGGCGATGTCCACCTCGAGCTCGCGGATCGCGTTCTTGATCTGCGACACCAGCGGCCCCTGCGAGTGCTGGCGGAAACGGGTGATCGGCACAGCCACCGTCAGCGCCCCGACCGCCGTGCGAGCCCGGTTCCGGATCGCGACGCCGAACGCCGCGACACCCTCCTCGGTCTGCTGCACGTTGACGGCGAATCCGACGGCGCGAGCGGCGGACAGTTCTCGCCGGAACCGCTCGAAGTCGTCGGGCGACAGGCGGCGGTCACCCCACTCGCGGTCGTCGTCGGGCAGATCCGCGGGCCGCAGGTACAGCTGTTCGAGGGTCGCTCGCGGCAGTTCTGCCAGCAGAATGCGTCCCCCCGCAGTCAATTCCGCGTCGAGGACCTGACCCTGGCGGTCGCCGACGCGCAACATCCCGGTCGACTCGGCGGACGACAGGAAGCGCGCCTGGGTGCCGACGCGGATCACGAGGTTGACGGTCTCGCCGCACAGGATCGCGAGGGCTTCCATGTGGGGCCGGCACAGGTCGTTGAACTCGCGCGTCCACCCGCGCTGGGCCGGGCCGGCGCCCATCGCCGACCCGGGGTGGTACATGCGTTTCTCGTCCTGAACGGCGAACCCCCGGTACACCAGCATCGCCAGCAGCCGGTGCGCGGTGGATGGCGCGATGCCGAGTTCCTCCGCAGCGTCCTTGAGCCGCAGCCCGCCGACGTCGCGCAGCATCTGCAGCAGGCGCAACGCGTTGTCGACGGACTCCAACATGTACGTCGGCTTTTCGATCGTTCGCTTCTTCTGCACAGCAGAACTTTATTGCACGCGGGCTGTGCGCCGCATCACCCTCGATTCATGCCCCTCACTGCCACCACTGCGGCGCCACCGGTGAACCGCGTCGGACTGGACCGCAACGCCACGATCGCCGTCGTCGTCTGCTGGCTCTTCGTGGTCTTCGACGGCTACGACCTCATCGTCTACGGCAACGTCATCCCGAGCCTGCAGAAGGAGTGGGGCATCAGCGCCGCGACCGCGGGCACGCTCGGCAGCCTCGCATTCCTCGGGATGATGATCGGCGCGGTGCTCGCGGGACGCCTCTCCGACGTGGTGGGACGCAAACGTGCGGTGATCGGATGCGCGATCATCCTGTCGGTGTTCACCGCACTGTGTGCGCTGGCGACCGGACCTGTCATGTTCGGCGCATTGCGTCTGATCGCCGGACTCGGCCTGGGCGGCCTCGTTCCCACCTCCAACGCACTTGCCGCAGAGCTGATCCCCGCGAAGTGGCGCGCCGCGGTGGCCACGATGATGATGTCCGGTGTTCCCATCGGCGGTTCGATCGCGGCACTGATCGGCATCCCCGTCATCCCGAACTGGGGTTGGCAGCCGATGTTCGCCTTCGCGCTCGTCCCGCTTATCCTACTGGTGCCGATCGCGTGGAAGACGCTGCCCGACCACACCGCCGCGGTGACGTCGACGGAGGTGCGGCCGGCAACCGGCTTCAGCGCACTGCTCGGTACCCGGTTCCGGTCCGTCAGCATCATGTTCGCGCTCGCCACCGTGGTAACCCTGCTCGCCTGGTACGGCCTCGGCACGTGGCTGCCCAAACTCATGCAGGGCGAGGGCACCGATCTCGGCAGCGCGCTCACGTTCGCCCTCGCACTCAACCTCGGCGCCGTGGCGGGCTCGTTCGTCACCGCGTGGGGCGGCGTCCGGTTCGGCACGATCCCCACGAGCATCGTCGCCGCACTCCTCGCGGGTCTCGCGTTGCTGACGTTGCTCACCGGCCCACCGGTGGCGCTGGTCTACGTCATCTTCGTGCTCGCCGGCGTCGGGACACACGGAACCCAGTGCCTCATCATCGCGGCGGTCGCGTCCTACTACCCCGATTACCTCCGGGGCACGGCCCTCGGCTGGGCGCTGGGTGTCGGCCGTATCGGTGCCGTCGCCGCACCGCAGATCGGTGGCTGGCTCCTGGCCGCCGGGCTGGGCGCCGATTCCAATTTCATCCTCTTCGGCGTCAGCGCCCTCGTCGCCGCACTGCTGCTCACCGTGATCTGGCGCCGCTTCCCCTCCCCCACGTGAGTGCCGCCGCGTGCCCCGCCACGCATTGCCACTCACATGCCCCGAACGCTCGAAACTAAGGAACTGTCATGTCGAACCTGCAGGACGCACACATCATCATCGCCGGGGGCGGGATCGGTGGCGCGGCCAACGCCCTCGCCCTCGCCCGGAGGGGCGCGAACGTCACGTTGTTCGAACGTGCCTCCGAGTTCGGTGAAGTCGGTGCCGGACTGCAGGTCGGACCGCACGGCGCCCGCATCCTCGACTCCTGGGGCGTGCTCGACGACGTTCTCTCCCGGGCCTTCCTGCCGAAGAACATCGTGTTCCGCGACGCCGTCACCGCGGAGGTGCTCACCAAGATCGACCTCGGCGCCGAGTTCCGCGCCCGCTACGGCGGACCGTACTTCGTGACCCATCGCAGCGACCTGCACGCGACCCTCGTCGATGCCGCGCGGGCTGCGGGCGCCGAACTGCACACGGGCGTCACCGTCACCGACGTGATCACCGACGGTGACAAGGTGACCGTCAGCACCGACGACGGCCGCACCCACGAAGCGGACATCGCGCTCGGCATGGACGGCCTCAAATCCCGGCTGCGGGGGAAGATCTCGGACGACGAACCCGTGTCGTCGGGCTACGCCGCCTACCGGGGCACCACCCCGTACCAGGACGTCGAACTCGACGAGGACATCGAGGACGTGGTCGGCTACATCGGACCGCAGTGCCACTTCATCCAGTACCCGCTGCGCGGCGGCGAAATTCTCAACCAGGTCGCGGTGTTCGAATCGCCCGGTTTCAAGAATGGAATCGAGAACTGGGGTGGCCCCGAGGAGCTCGAACAGGCCTACGCGCACTGCCACGAGAACGTCCGCCGCGGGATCGACTACCTGTGGAAGGACCGGTGGTGGCCGATGTACGACCGCGAACCGATCGAGAACTGGGTGGACGGGCGGATGATCCTGCTCGGCGACGCAGCGCACCCGCCACTGCAGTACCTGGCCTCGGGAGCCGTGATGGCGATCGAGGACGCGAAGTGCCTCGCCGACTATGCCGCCGAAGACTTCTCCGCGGGCGGAAACGCCGCGTGGCCGCAGATCTTGAAGGAGGTCAACACCGAACGCGCACCGCGCTGCAACCGCATCCTCACTACCGGACGCATGTGGGGCGAGCTGTGGCACCTCGACGGCACCGCCCGCATCGCACGCAACGAACTGTTCCGCACCCGCGACACGTCGAGCTACAAGTACACCGACTGGCTGTGGGGGTATTCGTCCGATCGCGCGTCATAACCGCTTCCCTGCCGGCATGGTTCGGCAGACTGGGAGTGTGACCCTCAACTTGGTGCAGACCCGTGTGTGGCGCGATGGCGAGTGCGTGGGCAAGGATTTTCCGCTTGCCGACGTGTCCGAACAAGTGAAGGACGAGAACGCGCTCGTGTGGGTCGACCTGTGCGACCCCGACCACGAGTGCCTGACCGAGCTGGCGGCCGAGTGGTCGCTCGATCCGAACGCCATCGAGGATGCCGTCGCCCGCGGTGAGCGGCCGAAGGCGACGCGCTATGCGGGCCATGCGTTCGTGACCGCGTACGCCACCTGGTTCGAGACCGACGACGTCAGCACTCTCGGCGTTCTCGATTCCCGGCTTCGGCTCAGCCGCGTCTCCGCGTTCGTGGTGTCGAACGGGATCATCACGGTGCGGCGGGACGATCGATTCGACATGTCGCAGGTGGTGGAGCGCTGGGAGGAGGACCCCGCACTGCTCACACCGGGTTCCGGTGCACTCGCGCTCCTGCACGGACTGCTCGACGCCATCGTGGACGGGCAGTTCGAGACGATCGAGACGATCGACGACGCGATCGAAGCGCTCGAGGAGGGCTTGTTCGACGAGTCCGCGCGGACCCGGGAGATTCAGCAGCGTACGTACCGGCTGCGGAAGGAACTGGTGCAACTGCGTCGCGTCGTGCTTCCGATGCGGGAGGTGGTGGGCGCAGTCATGCGCGGGCGGGCCGAATCCCACCGCGACAAGTCGCCGGTTCTCGACAGCTTGTACACCGATCTCTACGACCACGTGACGCGCGCCGCGGAGTGGACGGAGTCGTTGCGCGACATGGTGGTGACCGTCTTCGAGACGAATCTGTCGCTCCAGGATGCCCGGCTCAACACCGTCATGAAGAAGCTCACCGGTTGGGCGGCCATCATCGCGGTTCCCACCGCGGTGACCGGGTGGTTCGGTCAGAACGTCTTGTTTCCCGGAGTCGGGCAGCTGTCGGGAATGATCGTCAGCACCATCGTGATCGTGACGTCGGCCAGTCTGCTCTACATCCTGTTCCGCCGACGCGACTGGCTGTAACACGCCCTCAGGGCGCCGTCTTCGCTCCTGGTGACCCGGTCTCGCCCGCGGGAACAGCGGCGGCCTCGCTCATCAGGCGGGTGATCTCGGCACGGTCGGGGTCACCGGGCAGCCCCCAGCCGGTCCGGTAACCGTAGAGGTCGGCGAGCGTGATCGAATGCCGGTTGCCGTCCGCGACCTCGACGTCCGACGCGGTGATCAGGCCGGGGTGCGCGACACCACACGCCTCGGCCACCTTGAATACGTCCCGGCGCAACGCCCGCAGGTAGTTCGCGGCCCGGACCGATTTGATGCCGGCGTCGAGTCCGTGTGCGAGCCAGGGGTTTTGCGTCGCAACACCCGTCGGGCACCGATCGGTGTGGCACTTCTGCGCCTGGATGCACCCGACCGCGAGCATCGGCTCACGCGCCACATTGATCAGGTCACATCCGAGCGACATCGCCGCCACGGCATTGTCGGGCAGGCCCAGCTTGCCCGAGCCTATGAACGTGATGCCGTCGGTCAGACCGGCTTCCGCGAACTTGGCGTACACGCGCGCGAAGCCGCTGCGGAACGGCAACGAGACCGCGTCGGTGAACACCAGCGGTGCAGCGCCGGTACCGCCCTCACCCCCGTCGATGGTCACGAAGTCGACACCCCGCCCGGAGTTGCTCATCGCGTCGACCAGCAGGTCCCAGAACGTCGGGTCGCCGACCGCGGACTTGATCCCGACCGGCAGCCCCGTCTCGGCGGCGAGGAGCTCCACCCAGTCGAGCATGCTGTCGACGTCACGGAAGGCCGTGTGCCGGGACGGGCTGATGCAGTCACGGCCCTCCGGTACGCCTCTGATCTCGGCGATCTCCGGTGTCACCTTCGCCGCCGGCAGGAGACCTCCGAGGCCCGGTTTCGCGCCCTGGCTGAGTTTGATCTCGATGGCCCGCACCGGCGCCGACTCGACCAGCGCCCGAAGCCGCGCCAGGTCGAAACGGCCGTCCTCGTCGCGGCAGCCGAAATACGCGGTCCCGATCTGGAAGATCAGGTCTGCGCCGTTCCGGTGGTATCGGGAGATTCCTCCCTCGCCGGTGTTGTGCAGGCAATCGGTGGCAGCGGCACCGCGGTTGAGAGCGACCACGGCCGCCGACGACAGCGCCCCGAAACTCATCCCCGAGATGTTGACGATGGAGCGCGGGCGGAAGGCATGCGCCCGTCCGCGGGCGGCACCGAGCATCTTCGCCGACGGAATCGCGAGATGTTCGTCGGCATGCGGCATCGCCGAGGGAGGAATCTCCGAGAACGTCCGGTGCTTGATGATGGTGTAGCCGTCGGTGAACTCGATGTCGTTGTCCGTACCGAACCCGAACGTGTCGGTCACCCGCTTCGACGACGCGTACACCCAGCGACGCTGGTCCCGGGTGAAGGGACGTTCCTCGTCGTTGCCGGTCGTAATGTACTGCCGGAGTTCCGGGCCGAGCGACTCGAGCAGATAGCGTCCGTGCCCGACCACGGGAAAATTCCGGAGCAGCGCGTGGCGTCGCTGAACTAGGTCGTACGACGCGATCGCAGCCGCGGCGGCAGCGGGAATTGCCAGGGCGTTCCACCGCTTCATGAATTCACCGTACGCGCGCGGCGCCACTCGGATCGGCTCCTCGCGCCAATTTCACCCCGGCACGGACCCCGGAGTCGGAGCCTCCTGCGACACCGAAAGCAGCACCCGCAAGTTGTCGGTGACCACCCGAGCGGAAATGGTCGGATCGATGGCGCGCTGAATACCCAGTCCGACACCGAGACTGAGGATGCTGCCGGCCGCATCCTCCGCGGGCACCGGCAGGACGACCCCGAGTGAGTCGGTGAACGACTTCAGCAGTGTCACCGTGATCTCCCGCGCGACCCCGAGGGTGGCGGTGAGTGCGTCGCGGAGTTCGGGATCGTGGCGGGACAACACGATCAGCTCGAACTCGAGCATGGTCCATCCGACGTCGCCGAGCGTCTTCTCCGCCCAGGCCTGGAACGCCTCGAGTCGCTCCTCCATCGTGTCGCCGCCGCCGAGCGCCTCCGCGATCTCCTGCCCCTTGGTGGCGTGGATGAGCCCGAGCACCTCGAGGCACAGTTCCTTCTTGTTCTTGAAGTTGGAGTACACCGCCCCCTTGGAATAGCCGGCCTCGTCAGCCACCTTCTCGAGCGACGTGGCCGCGTACCCGTCGGCCAGGAAGAGGTCGCGCGCAGTCGCGACGAGATGCGCCCGCGTGCGCGCCTGACTCTCCGACCTGGTCAATCGCGCCATGCTCACCCTTCCCTCGAAGCCCCTGCGAGAATATTCCAATTTTCATATACCGCCGGTATCTGGTTTCTGATAGCTTCTAGATATGACTTCGAGTGACATACAACTCAGCCGCGGACTGGTGCTCGGTTGCGGCGGCACGCTCGGCGCGGCCTGGACCGTGGCGGCCCTGGTCGCCGTGAGCGACGCGTTGGGCTGGGACCCACGCGACGCCGACGTACTCGTGGGCACGTCCGCCGGCGCCGAACTCGTCACCATGCTGGGTGGCGGGGCGGGCGTCGACGAACTGCTCGCGATGCAGCTCGGTGGGCCCACCCATCCGGCGCTCGACGGACACCTCGCCGCCGCACCGGGACGGTTCCCGCCACTCCCCGGGCCGGGCCTCGGTTCGCCGGGGCTGTTGTGCCGCGGGCTCCCACCCGTGACCGCCGCGAGCGGACTCCTCCCCCACGGCCGCGGCGATGCCGCCTGGCTCGACCGGCTCGCACAGCGGTTCGCCTGCGACTCCGGCTGGGTGCGCCACCCGGCGACGTGGCTGGTGAGCATGGACTACGACACGGGAGAGCGCGTCGCGTTCGGCTCACCCGGTGCTCCGACCGCGACCCTGTCCGAGGCGCTGCGGGCATCGTGGGCGATTCCCGGCTGGTATCCGCCGGTCCACTTCGGCGGCCGCCGGTTCGTCGACGGCGGCGCGGCGTCCACGGCATCCGCCGACCTGGTGCTGCCCCTCGAACTGGACGAGGTGGTCGTGCTGGCACCGATGGCGTCGACCGGCCGCATCGCCGGCCGCGGGGCGGCCCGGATCGAACGCCTGATGCTGCGGAACTGGATGAGTTCCGGGCTGGACGCCGAGATAGCGAAGCTGGAGGCGGCGGGCACCCGGGTGATACGCCTCGACGCGACCGCCGAGGACCTCGCCGTCATGGGTCCGAACTTCATGGACGGCCGGCGCCGGCTCGCCACACTCGAACATTCCCTCGTCACCACCCGCACTCAGCTCGCGAACGGAGTACGCGCATGAAGCATTACGACATTCTGATCGTCGGTGCCGGTATCTCCGGCATCGGAGCCGCAATTCGTCTGAAGCAGAGCGGAATCGACAACTTCGCCATCCTCGAGAAGGGGGACGCGCTGGGCGGGACCTGGCGCGACAACACCTACCCGGGCTGTGCGTGCGACGTCCCCTCAGCCCTGTATTCCTACTCGTTCGCACCCAACCGGGAGTGGTCGCGGTTGTTCGCCGGACAGGAGGAGATCCGCCGGTACATCGAGCGCACCGCCACCGAACACGGGGTGCCCGCACACGTGAAGTTCGGCACCGAGATGCAGCGTGCCCAGTGGAGCGAACCGAGCAGGCAGTGGACGGTCGACACGTCCGCAGGCACGTTCACCGCGAACGCCGTCATCGCCGCCGCCGGACCGTGGAACGAACCGCTCGTTCCCACCATCCCCGGCCTCGACACCTTCACCGGCGAGGTGTTCCATTCCTCTCGCTGGAATCACACCTACGACCTCACCGGCAAACGCGTGGCCGTCGTCGGAACCGGTGCATCCGCGGTGCAATTCGTCCCGGCGATCCAGCCGCAGGTCGAAACGCTGCATCTCTACCAGCGCACCGCGCAGTGGGTGCTACCGAAACCGGATCACACCCTGCCCGGCGTCGAGCGGGCGATCCTGCGCCGCGTACCGGGTGCGATCCGCGCGCTGCGACGCGTCGAGTACACGATCATGGAATCGCTCGGACTCGGTTTCCGGCACCCGTGGATCCTGCGGGTGATCCAGCAGATCGGCAAGGCACAACTCCGCGCGCAGGTGCGGGATCCGAAGCTGCGCACGGCATTGACCCCCGACTACACGCTCGGCTGCAAGCGACTGCTGCTGTCCAACACCTACTACCCCGCACTCACCCGCCCGAACGTCGAGGTCCACGCCGACGCCGTGGAGTCGGTGCGCGGAAACGTCGTCGTCGGCCGCGACGGCGCCGAACGGGAAGTGGACGCCATCATCTTCGGCACCGGCTTCCACATCCTCGACATGCCGATCGGTTCCACAGTGTTCGACGGGGACGGCCGCAGCCTCGACGATCACTGGAAGGGCAGCCCGCAGGCCTACCTCGGCACCACCGTCGCGGGCTTCCCCAACGCCTTCGTCCTCCTCGGCCCCGCGCTGGGCACCGGCCACACGTCGGCGTTCATGATCCTCGAGGCGCAACTCGAATACCTGATCCAGGCCGTCACCAGTGCCCGGAGCAACGGGTGGACCAGGATGGAACCGCGCCGGGAAGTGCAGGACGCGTTCAACGCCCAGGTCCAGGAAGCCCTGGCCACCACCGTCTACAACGCCGGTGGCTGCCAGAGCTACTTCCTCGACGTCAACGGCCGCAACAGCTTCAACTGGCCGTGGTCGACCGACCGCATGCGGCAGCGACTGGGCCGGTTCGACGAGGCGGCGTACGACGTGTCGTGTGAGCCGGCGTCGGCTACAGCGACTTCGCGATGATTCCCTTCATCACCTCGTTGGCGCCCGCGTAGATCTTCTGGACGCGGGCGTCCTCGTACATCCGGGCGATCAGGTACTCGCGCATGTACCCGTAACCGCCGTGCAACTGCACGCACCGGTCGATCACCGCGCACTGCTGCTCGGTGAGCCAGTACTTGACCATCGCCGCCTCGGACGGGTCCAGTTCCCCACGCAGGTGCGCCTCGATGCAGTGGTCCAGGAACACCGCACAGGTGCGGGCGATGGTCTGGCACTCGGCGAGCTCGAACGCCGTGTTCTGGAACTCGAACAGACTGTGCCCGAACGCCTGCCGCGACTTCGTGTACGCAACGGTGTCCTCCACCGCACGAGTCATCGCACCGGA
>NZ_LTCZ01000427.1:0-45964 GCF_001583455.1 Rhodococcus sp. LB1
AGGCGTCACCGACTAGCGAGAATCCGTCGAGCACCCCGATCCGGAACCCGCACCCACGGTTCCGGTGTCGGGGTGTTTGCCGTTGGGCGACTTCTTCGCTACGACGCGCGTTCGGCGATCTGTTCGGCGCTCGGGTTGCGGCGCAGGCGGCCCGTCCCCGGAACGGACGCCCACACCGCCAGCGCGAGCAGGCCGTCCACGACGAGGGCGAGGATCGTCACGAGCAGCGCACCGACGAGCACCCGGTCGTACTGGCGGAGCGCCAGTCCGTCGAAGATGTAGCGTCCCAGGCCGCCGAGGTTGACATACGCGGCGACCGTTGCGGTCGCGATGATCTGCAGGGTGGCGTTGCGTAGCCCGCCGAGCATGAGCGGCAGCGCATTCGGGGCCTCGACACGTGTGAGGACCTGCCACTCGGTCATTCCCATCGCGCGGGCGGCGTCCACGACCGTCCGGTCGACGTTCGCGACACCCGCGTAGGTGCCCGCGAGCACCGGCGGGATTCCGAGGATCACCAGGGCCAGGATCGGCGGGATCAGACCCAGCCCGAGCAGCAGCACCAGGAACGTCAGCAGACCCAGCGTCGGCAGCGAGCGGAGCGCGTTGACCAGACCGACCACGACAACGTCACCTTTGCGCAGATGTCCGATGATCAGACCGATCGGCACTGCGACCACCGCGGACAGTGCGACCGCCAGGAAGCTGTACCAGAGGTGTTCGAGGATGCGGGCGCCGATTCCGGTGCTGCCCGACCAGTTGCCCGGGTCGACGATGTACTCCCATGCGCCGCCGAAGATGTTCACGAAGCCTCCCCTGCGGCCGGGGCCGCCGACTGTCCCGCGACCAGCGGCGTGCGCCGGACCTTCTGCTGCCGGGTCCACGGTGTCAGTGCCCGGCCCACCAGGAACAGCAGCAGGTCGAACGCGAGGGCCAGAACGACGATCGCGATGATCCCGGCGAGGATCTGGTCCGGGTAGTCACGCTGGTAGCCCTGGGTGAACAGGGTGCCGAGCCCGCCGATCCCGATCAGCGAACCCACCGACACCAGCGAGATGTTGGTCACGGCCACCACTCGCACATTCGCGACGAGAACGGGTAGCGCGAGGGGCAATTCGACGGTCAGGGCCCGGCGGAGCCGGGTGAAACCCATCGCGGTGGCCGAGTCGACGACGTCGGCGGGAACGGAGTCGAGGGCCTCGGGCACGGCGCGGATGAGCAGGGCGGTGGAGTAGATCGTCAGCGCGATCACCACATTGAGCGGATCCAGGATCTGCAGTCCGACGACGGAGGGGATTGTCACGAACAATGCCAGCGACGGGATCGTGAACGCGATGCCCGCGACGATCAGCGTGATCTTCCGCAGCCAGGACGCACCCCGGATCGCGGTCCCGACCGGGACCGCGATGAGCAACCCGATCAGGAGCGGAACCAGCGCGAGGTAGAGATGGGTCTTCGTCAGGTCGACGACGACCGAGAAGTTGTCGATGAGCCACCGCATGGGATCACGGCCCGTCCGGGGTTGCCGGTTGGGCAGTGAAGAAGTGCTCACCCCTCGCGCGATCCTCGGCTGCCCGCTGCTCGGCCAGCTTCGCGATCACCTCGGAGCCGAGGATGCCGCCGGTGACCGCGCCGCCGGCGTCGACGGCCACTCCGATGCCCGACGGAGAGGAGATCGCCGCGTCCAGGGCCTGCCGCAGGTCGGAGCCGGGGGAGAAGAGGGAACCACCCGCCGCAGTGCATTCGGAGACGGGCCGTCCGGCCCGCGCCCCCTCGACGCCGGTGACGTCGATCCACCCCCGCGGTACGCCCGCATCCGTGACGACCAGGACCCATTCACCCTGTTCGAGCCGGAGTGCGGGCAACTCCTTCTCGGTCGCCGTCCGGATGGTGTGCAGCGGAACCTGATCTGCCGTCCGGAACGACAGCCCGCGGTACCCGCGGTCGCGTCCCACGAACGAGGCGACGAAATCGGTGGCCGGCGCGGACAGCACCGTGTCGGGCGCGTCGTACTGCTGCAACCGGCCGCCCGGTCCGAAGACCGCCACCCGGTCACCGAGTTTGACGGCCTCGTCGATGTCGTGGGTGACGAACACGATCGTCTTGCGCATCTCGGCCTGCAGGCGCTGCATCTCGGCCTGCAGATCTTCGCGGACAACGGGATCGACGGCGCTGAACGGCTCGTCCATCAGCAGGATCGGCGGGTCGGCGGCCAGCGCCCGCGCGACCCCGACGCGTTGTTGCTGCCCGCCGGACAACTGGCCGGGATAGCGGGACGCCAGCGCCGGGTCGAGTCCGACGCGTTCGAGAACCGCCAACGCGGCCTTGCGGGCGTTGCGTCGTGAGTCGCCGCGCAGCACCGGCACGGTCGCGACGTTGTCGACCACCGTGCGGTGCGGCAGCAGTCCTGCGCTCTGGATGACGTAGCCGATGCCGAGCCGAAGCTTCACCGCGTCGGTCTGGGCGATGTCGCGGCCGTTGACCGTGATCGTTCCCGCGGTCGGGGTGATCATCCGGTTGATCATCCGCATCGACGTGGTCTTGCCGCAGCCGGACGGCCCGACGAAGACCGTGAACGATTCGGCGTCGATCTCCAGGTCGAGGTTGTCGACCGCCGTCGTGCCGTCCGGGTACTGCTTCGTGACTCCCGAGAATGTGATCACGGCAGGCTCCTCACGAGACCGGCTTGTCGAGCCCCTGGTCCGTCACCCACTGCTTCGCGGCCGCAGCCGGCTCGGTTTTCGCGTCACCCGAGACGGAATCGTTGAGCGCGACAAGCTCTTCGGTGGTCAGCTTCGCCGACAGCGCGTCGAGCGCCCGGGTCAGTTTGTCGGAGGACTTGGTGGCGCGCACCACCGGCACGACGTTCTGCGCCGCGAAGTTGTTCTGCGGATCCGCGAGCACGACGAAACCGTTCTGCGCGATCGCCGGGGACGTCGTGAAGATGTCGGCGGCCGTGATCTGTCCCGACGCGAGGGCGTCCACCGTGGCCGGACCGCCGCCGTCGGCGATCGGGACGAAGTTGTCGGCCGTGATGTCCAGGCCGTACTTGGCCTTCAGGCCGGGCAGGCCACCAGGACGTTCCTGGAATTCGGCGGGTGCACCGAACTTCACCTCGTTCGAGTGCGCCGCGAGATCCGCGATGGAGGTGAGGTTCCAGCGCTGCGCCGTCTCCTTCGTGACGACGACGGCGTCCTTGTCCTCGGCCGGGGCCGGCGTGGTGATCGTCAGCTCCGAACCCAGCGCGGCCGGCAGCGCGGCGTCCACATCGGCGGCGCTCGTGGCCGTCGAATCCGGGTCGAGATACTGCAGCAGGTTGCCCGTGTAATCGGGGATGACGTCGATCGACCCGTCCTTCAGCGCAGGAATGTAGGCCTCACGGCTGCCGATGTTGAATTTCGTCGTCACGTCGAACCCGTTGGCGCGGAGGACCTCGGTGTAGATGTTCGCGACCGTCTCCGATTCGGGGAAGTTCGCGGATCCCACGATGATCGTGTTCGGGTCGTCACCCGATCCCTCGCCGCCGGCGGACAGGGGGTCGGATCCGCCACCGCACGCCGCGAGCGACACGACGGCCACCGTCGCGAGAGCGATACTGCCAACGGAGCGGCGGGTGAAACCCGACAGAATTCGTGAGGTGCGCATGAGCGTCCTTCCCGTTGTCACCGGCGCCGGACCTGCCGACGGAAACCGGTGGACGCGTGTCCGCGCCATCGGTTGGCCAGTGTAACGATAGGGGCGGACAGAGCACGGTTTTCGACCAGCTCGAGGTAAACGAAAGGCGCGACGTGGCACACACACGCACAGACGGACCGGCCGGGCGCCCGGCGGCATGGTTCCGGGCCCTGATCGCCGGGTCCGCGCTGCTACTGGTCGCGGGGGTGGCGTCGGGATGCGCAGGCGGTGACACGACCCTCGACGGTTCCGCGGGACAGGGGCCGGGCGAGATCGTGGTGGGTGCGGGTGACGGCGCGGAGAGCCGGATATTGGCCGAAATCTATGCGGGTGCCCTGCGTTCGACCGGGGCGCCGGTCGTCACCGACGGGGGACTCGGCGACCGGACCGCGTACCTCGGACAGCTCGATGCCGGAAACGTCACGCTGGTGCCGGAGTTCACGGGCCGGTTGCTGCGCTACTACGACCCCGAATCGGCGGAGACGGAACCGGACGATGTGTTCGAGGCGTTGAGCAAGGCTCTGCCGCAGGGGCTTTCGATCTCCGACTTCGCGGCCGCCGAGGACAGGTCGGCGCTGGCCGTGACCTCGCAGACGTCGGGGCAGCTGGATCTCACCACCCTGGACGAACTCGTTCCCTCGTGCAGCCGGAGCGCAGCCGTGCTCGCCCCGGCGTTCGAGGCCGACGCGCTTCCCGACCTCGCCGGCTGCACGTTCGCGCAGACCCGGACAGTCGCCGACGACGCCGCCGCCGTCGGCGAACTCGCCGCCCCGGCATCGGCGGACGGAGCCGTGCGGGTGGCCGGGGTGACCACCGCGTCACCGGACGTCTCGGACGCCGATCTGGTGCTGCTGGCCGACGACGATCACGTGTTCACCGCACAGAACGTGGTGCCGCTGTTCCGGATCGGAACTCTCACCGAAGCCCAGCTGAAGGCGTTGAACGTCGTGGCGGGTGAGCTGACGAGCGCGGACCTGGCCGACATGATCGGCCAGGTCCGCGGTGGTGCCGATTCAGCCGACGTGGCGCGGGTGTGGCTCGACGCTCATCTGTGAACCCAGGAACACCCCGAGTTCCGCGACCGCATCTGCGGCCTCGCGGACCAGGGACGCCTGCAGGTGGGCGACGTGCCACAGGCGGGCGTACTCGGTGAGCGTGACGTCCACGTCCGACTCGTTCAGCTTGTCGACGAATTCCATGATCTGCGGGTAGAGCACCTCGTCCACCCCGACGTGGATCAGCGTCGGCGGCAGTCCCGCCAGATTTCCGTGCAGCGGTGCATAACCCGGATCGTGTGCGTCTCCGTTGCCCAGGTACTTCTCGGCGGCGTCGAACGACCACGCCGTGTTGACCACGAGATCCCGATCCCGGGACGTGTCACGCCTGCCGGGATCGACCCACGGGGCGATCAGCGCCAACGCGGCCGGAGTGACACCGTGCCGGTCGATCAGGCGCCGCGCGGTGGCGACCGTCAGGCCACCGCCCGCCGAATCGCCCGCGATGGCGAGTTGCTCTGTCTCGTAACCATGTTCGGTGTTCAGCTCCATGTACGCCGCCACCGCGTCCTCGAGCCCGGCCGGGAACGGATGTTCCGGAGCCAGCCGGTAGTCGAGGGTGTAGACGACACTGCCGGATTCCCTGGCGATGTGAGCGGCCAGCGAACGGTGCGTGGCGAGCGAACCGATCGTGTACGCCCCACCGTGCAGGTAGAGCACGGCGGTCCGGCGTTCGGTGGCTCCCACCGTGATTCGCTCCGCCGGCCGCCCGGCCAGCGAGGTCGGGCGGACGACGGCACCTGCAGGGACCTGCTGCAGCGGAGCGCCGAGGTCGAGGATCGCCCTCTGGACGGTGTACGGAAGCCGGGCGTCGAGGCTGAGGCGGTAGAAGGGCCGGAGGGCCGCCGCGACGACCGGCAGCGGCAGGTGGAAGCTCATCGGTACCTCAGTTCGACTTGGGGAGGACTCGTCCGGCGACGAGGGCAACCACACGCTGGTAACTCGGTCCGACGAGCCGCACCCAGGCGTCGAGGAACTTGGCGTCGGCGCCGATCAGGACGCGCGGCTTGCCCTTGCGGACACCGTTCACGATGGTCTCCGCGGCCGCCTCCGGAGTGGTGCGAGCGAGTTTCTGGTCGAAGAACTTCGCAAACGTGTCGAGGTCCTCGCCCGGTCCCGCGGTGGCGTTGCGGGCGATGGCCGTCTTGATGCCACCCGGGTGCACACACGTCACCTTGACGGGGTGCTTGGCGATCAGCATCTCCTGGCGCAGCGACTCGGTGAAACCGCGCACCGCGAACTTCGCCGAGTTGTACGCGCTCTGACCCGGCATGGACAGCAGCCCGAAGAGGCTCGAGACGTTCACCACGTGGCCGTCGCCCGACGCGATGAGATGCGGCAGGAAAGCCTTGGTGCCGTTGACGACTCCCCAGAAATCCACGTCCATGATCTTCTCGATGTCCTTGAACTCGGACTTCTCGAACTCACCGTGGTAGGCGATGCCGGCGTTGTTGTACACCTGGTTGATCTTGCCGAAGTGCGCCCGCACGTCGTCGGCGTACGCGAGCACCGCCTCGCGCTGGGTGACGTCCAGGTGATCGGCCTTGACCTCGGCGCCCAGTGCCTCGGCCTGGCGTGCCGTCTCGGCGAGCCCGACCGTGTCCATGTCCGAGATCGCCAGTCTGGCACCCCGGCCTGCCAGGTTGAGGGCGAGCGCCCTGCCGATACCGGAACCGGCTCCGGTGATCACGACTACCTTGCCTGCGAACTCGCTCACTGTGCTGTCACCTTGTCGTCGTCGAGGTCGATCTGTGCCGGGATGGCGGCGGGGCCGGGGGTCTTGCCGTTCACGTGCACGGGTGCGGGCAGATCGGCGGTGGCCACGCTGTCGTACGCGGTGAGGTCGAAGCGCTTCGTCTCGTTCCGGAACTGGAACGTGAAGCCCGGCCACAGCGTGGTGTTGTTGCCGTGCTTGTCGAGGTACCAGCTCGCGCACCCACCGTTGTTCCAGACACTGTGCGACAGCTTCTCCTGGAGTTCGGCGTTGTACCGGTCCTGGGCGTCCTGACGGACCTCGATCTTGCCGATGCCGTACTTGTCGAGCGTCTGAAGGGCGTCGACGAGGTAGTTGAGCTGCGACTCGATCATGAAGACCATCGAGGTGTGGCCCAGGCCCGTGTTCGGACCCACCAGGAAGAACATGTTGGGGAAGTTCGCGATCGCCGCGCCCTTGTAGCCCTGCTGTCCGCCCTCGTCGAAGACGTCGGCGAGCGAGCGCCCGTCCTTGCCGAAGATGCCCTCGAACGTGGGGGAGTCGGTGACGTGGAAGCCGGTGGCGACGACGATGGCATCGACTTCGCGGACGGTGCCGTCCTTCGAGACCACCGAGTTGGCCCTGACCTCGGCGATGCCGTCGGTCACCAGATCGACGTTGTCCTGCGCGAGGGTGGGGTAGTAGTTGTTCGAGATCAGCATGCGCTTGCAGCCGATCTGGAAGTTCGGCGTGACCTTCTTGCGCAGATCCTTGTCCTTGATCTGGCGGCGCAGGTGGCGCTCGGCCGCCAACTGCAGCGGCTTCATGAAGACCGGGGCCTTCGCGAGTCCGACGACCTGGCTCTCGCGCATCCAGTAGATGCCGGTGCGGCACAGCTTCTGGAAGCCGGGGAGGTACTTGAACGCGGTGTGCTCGAGCTTCGTGTACTCGCGGTCCGCCCGGGGCAGGATCCACGGCGCCGTGCGCTGGTACACGTCGAGGTGCGACACCTTCTTGCCGATGGCGGGCACGATCTGGATGGCCGAGGCGCCGGTGCCGATGACGGCGACGCGCTTCCCCGTCAGGTCGGCGTCGTGGTTCCAGCGGGCGGAGTGGAAGATCTCGCCCTGGAAGCCTGCGATGCCCTTGATGTCGGGGAGGGACGGCTCGCACAGCGCGCCGACCGCGGACACGAGGACCTTCGCGACGAAGTTCCCCTTCGTGGTGGTGACCTCCCAGCGGGTGGTCGACTCGTTCCAGTGGGCGGACTGCACGTCACAGCCGAACAGGTGCTTGTCGCGCACCTTGTACTTGTCGGCCACCGACTGGATGTACTTCTGGATCTCCGGCTGCGTCGAGAACGACCGTGTCCACTCCGGGTTCAGCGCGAACGAGTAGGAGTACAGATGTGAGGGAACGTCGCACGCCGCACCCGGGTACGTGTTGTCTCGCCAGGTACCACCGACATCGGTGCCGCGTTCGAGCACGAGGAAGTCGGTCTTGCCTGCCTGGGTCAGCTTGATCGCCGCGCCGAGGCCGGCGAACCCGCTGCCGATGATCAGCGTGTCGATGTGCCGGACACCTGCGGTGGTGGCGGAAGTATCTGTGACGGGGAGACTCATGTAAGAAACAATAGGGCGCTATTGAGGGGCAGTCAATAGCCTATTGACCTTCATTCAGTAGTCTTGTCTCATGGACGTCGTGAAGCGGACCCGTCTCAGCCCCGAACAGCGGCGCGCGCAACTGATCGATCTCGGCGCGAAGATGCTGGCACAGCGCCCGTTGGAGCAGATCTCCGTCGAGGACATCGCCGATCAGGCGGGTGTCTCCCGCGGCCTCCTGTTCCACTACTTCGCGTCCAAGCACGACTTCCACCTCGAGATCGTCCGGCACACCAGCAGCGAGATGCTCGCCCGCACCGCCCCCGACCCGTACGTCGGGGAAGCGCGGGATCCGATGCAAATCCTGCGCTCGGTGCTCGCGTCGTACGTCGACTACGTCAGCGAGAACCGTGGCACGTACGTGTCGCTCCTGCGGGGAACGGCGAGTGGCGACCCGGACATGCGCGCCGTCTTCGAGGAGACCCGCGCCGTGATGTCCGAACGGACCCTCGAACAACTGCCTGCGATCGGGATCGAGCCCACCCGGGCGGTCGAACTCGCCGTCCGGGGCTGGATCGCCTACGTCGAGGAAGTCACGATCACCTGGCTGCGCGACCCGCACCTGACCCGCGACGAACTGATCGAACTCAACGTTCAGGCGCTTCCCGCGCTCGCCGTCGCCGCCGCACCCGAGATCGCCGCCGCGCTGGTGTCGGCCACCACGACCCGACACCCCTAGTACTCGGGGCACACCCGTAGTACCCGCGGGTGACACCGGTTTCGTTCCCCGGCGTGACGTGGTCACGCATGAGACGTTCCTAGCGTTCTCGTCATGACCACCCTCGATCTCCGCTCCCGCGTCGTCGCCTCCCGCCAGGTGCCGCTGGCGGTGATGGTCGCCGCGATGTCCGCTCTCGCGCTGGTGTGCGCCGTCGGCCTCCTCGTCGACGACCGGACCGTGCTCGGGGTGTCCGTGTGGCTCGAGCCGCTGAAGTTCGCGGTCTCCTTCGCGCTCTACGGGGCCACCCTGGCGTGGTTGCTGACCCTCCCGCACCGAGGCAGCAGATGGACGCGTGCCATGGCAACGGTGTTCGCCGTGACCGGCATCCTCGACGTCGGATTCATCGCTGTGCAGGCTGCGCGCGGAACGTTCAGCCACTTCAACACGTCCGACGACGCCGTCAACACGATCGGCCAGTACGTGTTCATGACCGGTGTCCCCGGACTGTTCGTCGCGAACCTCGTGATCGCCCTGATCCTGCTGTTCCAGCGCGTGGGGGACCGTCCCCTCACCCGAGCCATCCATGCAGGCCTGTTCCTGGCGGTGGCCGGGATGGCACTCGGCTACCTCATGGGATTCCAGGGTCGCCAGACGACGACCGACGCGAACGGCCGCGTCGTCGAACTCGCCGCGCGGCACAGCGTCGGCGTCACCGACGCGAAACCGGGACTGCCGGTCACCAACTGGAGCACGTCCGGCGGCGACCTCCGCATCCCGCACTTCGTCGGACTGCACGGCCTGCAGGTGATGCTGATCGGCGCCCTCGTCCTGAGCGTCCTCGCGTCGCGGATACCCTGGCTCCGCAGCGAGGGAACCCGAGCCTCCCTGATGGCCGTGCTGGCGCTCGCCTACACCGGGCTGCTCGCCGTGCTCACCTGGCAGGCGTTCCGCGGCCAGCCGCTGATCCACCCCGACGCGCTCACCCTCGCCGCCCTCGGTGGACTCCTCGCCGCCACCGCCCTCGCCGTCCGGGCCGTGAGGTCGCGGGCGGAGGCCGGGCAGCAGGCGGGGCCGGCCTAGAGATGCCGCAGGAAGCGGTCGGGTCCGTCGAGGAACGACCGCCAGTTGCGGACGAGGTCGAGCTGATTCCACTCGGGGTAGTCGATGCCCTCGTCGGTGAGTTCCCAGATCTCGGCGCCGGGCGCGGCGGCGAGGAGGGGAGAATGCGTCGCCATGATCACCTGCGAGCCCTCCTCGGCGAGATCCGCGATCACGCCCAGCAGCGCCAGACAGGACTGGAACGACAGCGCGGCCTCCGGCTCGTCCAGAATCCACAGGCCGACGCCGATCGGACGGTCGGCGACGTACCGCAGGAACGACTGACCGTGCGAGAGCTGGTTGAACGACGGATCGTCCGCACGGGGACGTGACTCGTCGGCCGCACCGAACAGCGAATGCATCGACTCGGCACGCAGGAAACACCCGCCGTACGGCTGCGGCCGGGCGCCGACACACGTGAGGTGAGTGCCGAGGTCCGCGTCCTCGGGGCTGGATCCCGCCGACCACAACCGGTCCTGCGCCCCGCGGAATCCGCCCTGCCAGGCCGCGGCGATCGACTCGACCAGCGTCGACTTCCCGACACCGTTCTCACCCACGATCACCGTGACCGGCCGCTCGAATGCCAGCCCGTTGTCGCACAGTTCCGCCACGGAGGGCAGGTCCAGATACCACGAAGCCGGGTCGAATCCGCTCCGTGGAGTGAACTCGACCCGGCTCAATGGCAGATCAGTCAAACGCTCAGCTGAACGCTTCAGCCGAAGGCTTCATCGATGATCTCCTGCTGTTCCACAGCGTGCACCTTGCTCGAACCCGAGGACGGTGCCGACATCGAACGACGCGAGATGCGCTTGATTCCGGACAGCTTGTCGGGCAGCAACTCGGGCAGAGCGAGACCGAAGAACGGCCACGCACCCTGGTTCGCCGGCTCCTCCTGAACCCACCGGAACTCGGTGGCGTTCGGGTAGCGGTCCAGCGTCTCGCGGAGACGACGGCTCGGAACCGGGTACAGCTGCTCGATACGGACGATCGCGATGTCCTCGCGGTTGTCCTTCTGCTTCTTCGCCAGCAGCTCCCAGTACAGCTTGCCGCTGACGAGGAGGACACGACGAACCTTGTCGCGTTCGGCGTCGCCCGTCTCGTACGTGGGCTCCTCGAACACCGAGCGGAACTTGCCGGTGGTGAAGTCCTCGACGTCGGAGACCGCGGCCTTGTTCCGCAGCATCGACTTCGGTGTGAAGACGACCAGCGGGCGGCGGATTCCGTCGAGCGAGTGACGACGCAGCAGGTGGAAGTAGCTGGCCGGGGTGGACGGCACGGCCACGGTCATCGAACCCTCGGCGCACAACTGCAGGAAGCGCTCGATCCGACCGGACGTGTGGTCGGGACCCTGACCCTCGTGGCCGTGCGGCAGCAGCAGCACGACGTCGGACAGCTGGCCCCACTTGGCCTCACCGGACGAGATGAACTCGTCGATGATCGACTGCGCGCCGTTGACGAAGTCACCGAACTGCGCCTCCCACAGCACGAGCGCGTCCGGGTTGCCCACGGAGTAGCCGTACTCGAAGCCGACGGCGGCGAACTCGCTGAGTGCGGAGTCGTAGACCAGGAACTTGCCGGGGTTCTCGCTGCCCAGGTTCTGCAGCGGGGTGTACTCGGCGCCCGTCTTGCGGTCGATGAGGACCGAATGACGCTGCGTGAACGTGCCGCGCTTGGAATCCTGGCCGGACAGGCGAACCATCTTGCCCTGGTCGACCAGCGAACCGAATGCGAGCAGCTCGGCGAACGCCCAGTCGATCTTGCCCTCGCGGGACATTTCGCGGCGCTTCTCGATGACCGGCTTGACGCGCGGGTGCACGGTGAAGCCCTCGGGCACGTTGACGAACGCGTCGCCGATTCGCTCGAGCACCGACTCGTCGACGGACGTCTTCAGCTTCGTGGGCAGCACCTGGTCGAGCTCGACCGACTCACTGGGCTCCGGCGTGTACTTCTCGAGTTCGCGAACCTCGTTGAACACCCGTTCCAGCTGGCCCTGGTAGTCGCGGAGTGCGTCTTCGGCTTCCTTCAGCGAGATGTCGCCGCGGCCGATCAGGGATTCGGTGTAGCTCTTACGCACGCTGCGCTTGGTGTCGATCACGTCGTACATCGCCGGCTGCGTCATCGACGGGTCGTCGCCCTCGTTGTGACCGCGACGGCGGTAGCAGATCATGTCGATGACGACGTCCTTCTGGAACTTCTCCCGGAAGTCGACAGCGAGCTGGGCGACCCAGACGCAGGCCTCGGGGTCGTCGCCGTTCACGTGGAAGATCGGCGCGCCGATCATCTTCGCGACGTCGGTGCAGTACTCGGACGAACGCGAGTACTCCGGGGCGGTGGTGAAACCGACCTGGTTGTTGACCACGATGTGCACGGTGCCGCCGGTGCGGTACCCGCGCAGCAGTGCCAGGTTCAACGTCTCGGCCACGACACCCTGACCGGCGAACGCGGCGTCGCCGTGCAACATGAGCGGCAGGACGGTGAAGCCGTCCTCACCCTTGTCGAGGATGTCCTGCTTCGCGCGGACCAGGCCCTCGAGGACCGGGTCGACCGCCTCGAGGTGCGACGGGTTGGCCGTCAGCGACACGGTGATGTCGTTGTCGCCGAACATCTGGATGTAGGTGCCCTCGGCGCCGAGGTGGTACTTCACGTCGCCGGAGCCGTGCGCGGCCGCCGGGTTCATGTTGCCCTCGAACTCCGTGAAGATCTTCGAGTACGGCTTGCCGACGATGTTCGCGAGAACGTTGAGGCGACCGCGGTGCGGCATTCCGATGACGACCTCGTCGAGCTGGTGCTCGGCGGCCTGGTCGATGACGGCGTCCATCATCGGGATGACGGACTCGGCGCCCTCCAGGGAGAAGCGCTTCTGGCCGACGTACTTGGTCTGCAGGAACGTCTCGAACGCCTCGGCAGCGTTGAGCTTGCTCAGGATGTACTTCTGCTGAGCGACCGTGGGCTTGACGTGGTGCGCCTCGACCCGGTCCTGCAGCCACTGCTGCTGCTCCGGCTCCAGGATGTGCGTGTACTCGACGCCGACGTGGCGGCAGTACGCGTCGCGCAGCACGCTGAGCACGTCGCGCAGCTTCATCTTCTCCTGGCCGTGGAAGCCGCCGACCTTGAACTCGCGGTCGAGGTCCCACAGGGTCAGGTCGTGCGTGCGGACGTCGAGGTCCGGGTGGCTGCGGAACTTGTCCTTGACGAACTGCAGCGGATCCGTGTCGGCCATCAGGTGACCGCGGTTGCGGTACGCGGCGATCAGCTCGAGAACACGGGTGTTCTTGTCGACGGCGCCTTCGGGCACGTCCTTGCGCCAGCGGACCGGCTCGTACGGGATGTGCAGCGCGTGGAAGATCTCGTCGTAGAACTCGTCGCTGATCAGCAGGTTGTGGATGGTCCGGAGGAAGTCGCCGGACTCGGCACCCTGGATGATGCGGTGGTCGTACGTCGAGGTGAGCGTCATGAGCTTGCCGACGCCGATCTCGGCGAGGCGCTCGTCGCTCGCGCCCTGGAACTCGGCGGGGTACTCCATCGCGCCGGCACCGATGATGGCGCCCTGGCCGTTCATCAGTCGCGGCACGGAGTGCACGGTGCCGATGCCACCGGGGTTGGTGAGCGAGATCGTGACACCCGAGAAGTCTTCGGCGGTGAGCTTGCCGTCACGCGCGCGCCGGACGATGTCCTCGTAGGCGCTGTAGAACTGCGTGAAATTGTGGGTGTCGGTGTTCTTGATCGCGGCGACGACGAGGGACCGGCTGCCGTCCTTGCCCGGCAGGTCGATGGCCAGACCGAGGTTGGTGTGTGCGGGGGTGACCGCGTTGGGCTTGCCGTCGATCTCGGCGAAGTGCCGGTTCATGTTCGGGAACGCCTTGACCGCCTGCACGATCGCGTAACCCAGCAGGTGCGTGAACGAGATCTTGCCGCCGCGGGTACGGGCGAGGTGGTTGTTGATGACGATCCGGTTGTCGAACATCAGCTTCGCAGGGATGGCGCGAACGCTGGTGGCGGTCGGAATGGCCAGAGAGGCCGACATGTTCTTGGCGACGGCAGCAGCTGCGCCGCGGAGAACCTTCGACTCTTCTACTGCAGGAGCGGGAGCGGACGCCTTCGCGTCCTTCGCCGCGGTCTCCTTCGCGGGTGCGGCCTTCTTGGGGGCCTCGGTCTTCGGGGCAGCAGCCTTCGGAGCTGCACCGTTGGGTGCAGTCTTCGGTGCGGCACCGTTGGCCGTCTTGGTCTGAGGCTTGGGTGCGGTCTCGGACTCGGGAACCGGGGGAGTCGACGCCTTGGCGGAGGGAGCGGCAGCAGGTGCGGCGGTGGTGGTGCCGTTCGTGCCGTGTCCGTTGGCTGCGCCTGCCTTGGCGGCGGCGTCGGGAGAGTAATCCGTCAGGAATTCGTGCCAACTCGCGTCCACGGACGACGGATCGTCCTGGAAACGCTGGTACATTTCGTCAACCAACCACTGGTTCTGTCCGAACTGGGATGTAGAGCTGCTGCTCACGGCAGGTGTTCGCCTCGTTTCTATTTCGGTACCCGATCAGAGCGCCTATATACATGAGACTAGCCCTCGCGTGTGACGTGTAGATCGCCAGGCCTGCACGTGTGAGCTGTCTCACGGCCAACCGATGGGGTCACCATCGATGACGGTTCTCGCCCCGCGATTATTCCCCGCGCCGGTCTCCGCCGCATCCCACAGTCCCGAATAGTGGCCACCGGCATAGCGCAGGGTGGCGTGCGATCCGGTTTCGACCACCCGCCCCTCGTCGATGACGAGGATCACATCTGCCCGGGCCGCGGTGGCCAGTCGGTGGGCCACCACCACCGACGTCCGGGTGCGGGTCACACGGCTGCTCGCCTCGAGAACTACCTGCTCGGTGGCCGGATCGAGCGTCGCGGTCGCTTCGTCGAGCAGCAGCAGGTCGGGGTCGACCAGCTCGGCCCGGGCGAGCGCGATCAGCTGGCGCTGGCCGGCCGACAGGCCCTGCCCGCGCTCGCCGATGGGGTGACGCATCCCACCCCGCAATCCGGCGATCGTGCCCAGTGCGCCGACCGCGCGTGCAGCGTCCTCGATCTCTTGACGGCTCGCATCCGGGCGGCCGTACGCGATGTTGGTGGCGACGGTCCCGGTGAACAGGTGGGCTTCCTGGGGGACGACGCCGAGGCGTCCGCGGTACGCGCCGAGCGGGTAGCGGCGGAGGTCCACGTCGTCGACGAGCACCGCGCCGGACGTCGGGTCGTAGAAGCGGGCGAGCAGTTTCACGATGGTCGACTTGCCCGCGCCGGTCCGGCCGACCAGGGCAACGGTGGTGCCGGCGGGGATGTGCAGGTCGATGTCGGTCAGGGCGTCGCTGTCCGCGCCCTGATAGCGGAACCCGACGTCGCGCAGGCGCAGCTCGCCGCGCAGGTGCCCGTCGATCGGCTGGAGGTCCTCGCGTGAGGTCGCCCGCTCGATGGAACTGGGTGTGCGGAGCAGGTCCCCGATCCGGAGCAGACCGACACTGGCCTGCTGGTACCCGTCGAACACCTGGGACAGCTGCTGGATGGGCCCGAACAGGAGCCCGAGGTACAGCACGAAGGCGACGAGCGTCCCGGTCGTCGTGTCGCCGCCCGCGACCTGGCGCGCACCGACGAACACCACGGCGGCCAGGGCCAGGTCCGAGAGGAACGCGATGAACGGGAAGTACAGCGAGATCGCCCGCTGGGATCGCATCCGGCTGCGCCGGTAGCTGTCGGCCCGCTCGGCGAACCGGCGTGCGGCGAACCCTTCGCGGCGGTATGCCTGGGCCGCACGGAGCCCGGCGATGTTCTCCTGGAAGTCGGCGTTGACGAGCGAGATCCGCTCACGCGAGACCGTGTACGCCACCGAGGAGATCCTGCGGAAGATCAGCGTCGCGACGACGAGCGGCGGGATGACGGCAAGCGCCACCAACGCGAGCGTGACGTCGGTGGCGACGAGCGCGACGGTGATACCGAGGACGGTCAGGACGCTCACCACGGCGGTGGACATTCCGGTCTGGATGAACGACGACAACGCGTCGACGTCGGTGGTCATCCGGGTCATGATGCGACCGGACAGCTCGCGCTCGTAGTAGTCGAGTCCGAGCCGCTGCAGGTGGGCGTAGCTGCGCACCCGCAACCCGAACAGCACACGTTCCCCCGCTCGGGCGGTGAGGACCGTCATCAGTGCGACGACGAGCCAGCCGGCGACCACGAGAGCGACGCCGACCCCCGCCGCGGTCCACAGCGTCGCGGAGTCCTGCGGGACGACACCGCGGTCGATCGCGAACCGGACGATCGACGGGAACGCGATCCCCGCGAGCGAGTCGAGCGCGAGGCAGACGACGACGGCGACGAGGAGGGCACGGACCGGCCGCAGGATCCGCGACAGCCGGAAGTCGGGCTCGGGCAGGCGCAGGTTCCGGGTGTCGATGCCCGGGCTCTCGACGGCGGGCGGAAGCGCATCCACGGCCTGCCGAAGCTCCGGGGTCGCGGCTACGTTGCCCAGCGCTCCCGCCATCGGTCCGCCGGCGGCACGGCCGCCGCCGGGTCCCGCGCCGGGAGCCGGGGTGCGGCCGGACGCGGCGGGCACGTCCCACTCCTCGGCGTCCTCCGGCCACAACTCGGACTCGGACGGCATGCGCTGATACGGCATCGGCTCGCTCGGTGCGGGGACGCTGACGTCGATGGGGCCCGCGTTGTCGGGGGAGGCGAACAGTGCGCGGAAGAGCGGGCACCGTTCGTCGAGTTCGGCCACCGTGCCGGAATCGATGATCCGTCCGCGGTCGAGGACGGCGACCCGGTCGGCGAGCGACAGGGTCGAGCGGCGATGCGCCAAGATCAGAGCAGTTCGGCCACGATTCGCCCGCAGCGCCGCGAAGATCGACGCCTCGGTGGTGGCGTCGACGGCGGAGGTCGCGTCGTCGAGGATCAGCACTCTCGGGTCGGTGAGGAGTGCGCGTGCCAGCGCGATCCGCTGCCGCTGCCCCCCGGAGAGGGTGAGACCGCGTTCGCCGACCACGGTGTCGTAGCCGTCCGGCAACGCGGAGACGAACTCGTCGGCGGCAGCCATGTCGGCGGCGGCGCGGATCTCCTCGGCGCTGGCGTCCGGCCTGCCGAGGGCGATGTTGGCCGCGATGGTGTCGGAGAAGAGGAACGGCTCGTCGAACACGAGGCCGACGGCTTCGCGCAACTGCTCGGCGCTCAGCTGCGCGACGTCGAACGACTCGCCCGCCGACGTGAGGGACACGGAGCCCGAGGACGGGGCGTAGAAGCGCGGGAGCAGCAGTGACAGGGCGGTCTTGCCGGAGCCGGCCATCCCGACCACCGCGACCGTCTCGCCGGGTGCGATATGCAGGTCGAGTCCACGGAGGATGTGCCGGTCGGATTCGAAGCCGAACGTGACCGCGCGCAGGTCCACACCCAGCGGCCCGCCGGGCAGGGCGGTGGGGTGCGGCGGGTCCGCGACCTCCGGTTCGGCGTCGATCACCTCGTACACGCGCTCGACGGCGGCCCGGGACAGCTGGGCCATGATCACGACCGACGACAGCGTGCGGGTGACGCCGGTCATCGTGGCGACGTACGTCGCGAAGGCGAGGAACGTGCCGATCGTGATGGAGCCGTGCAGGGCTAGGTAGCCGCCGACCGCGATGACCCCGACGAGACCCAGTTGGGGCAGTGCCGCCATGGTCGGTGCGAAGCGCGCATTGATCCGGGCGGTTCGCAGGCGTTCCGCGTACAGCGTCCGGCTGTGGTCCTCGAGCTGGTCGACGGCCCGGCGCTCCTGGCCGAAGCCCTTGACCACGCGGACGCCGGTGACGGTCTCCTCGACGTGCTGCGCGAGGTCGGCCGCCCGTTGCTGCGCCGACCAGGTGGCCGCGAACAGTTTCGGTCGCATCGCGTAGACGACGAGGCACACGGCGGGGACGATCACCAGCGCGACGACGGTCAGCAGCGGTGACAGCCAGGCCATGATGGCGAGCGCGAGGACGAATTGGAGCAACGCGCCCGCCGACAACGGGACCATCGCGAGCAGGCCCTGCACCAGTTGGAGGTCGGTGATGGACCGGGAGACCACCTGACCGGTGCGGATCTGATCCTGCCCCCGCCCGTCGAGCCGTTGCAGCGCACCCAGCAGTCCCAGCCGCAGATCGTGCTGGACGTCGAGCGACAGCTTCCCGGCGAGCATCCGGCGGCCGTACTGGCAGCCGAAGCGGACGCACGCGAGCAATGCGATGAGCAGCGCGGCGATGCCGATCACCTGGGTGTCGCGACCCGGGCCGGCGGCGTCGACCGCGTACTTGGTGAGGAGGGGAAACGAGATGTCGATACCCGCGGCGACGACCGTCACGGACAGGGCACCGACTGCGACGCGGCGGTGCGCCCAGCACTCACCGCTCAGCCGTCGAATCCAGCCCGGCCGTGCCTGATCCTGCTCCAGCGTCTGCTCCCGTTCGATCACCGAACCGGACGCACTCTCACCTGCCACTGGATCCACGTTAGCGCCGGGTACCGACAGGGGCGGCACCCGGCGCGGTGTCAGGTGATGTCGCGCTGCCGGGTGAGCGCCCAGCCGCCGCCGACGACCACCGCGGTCCACACGAGCAGGGCGAGGGGCGCGGTGGGCCAGAGCGTCAGCCAGTCGATCTCGTTGCCCGCGGCCGCGTTCGCGACCGTCCCGAGGGTGGCCGACACGGGGAGGACACTGCCGACGGAGCCGATGCCGATCCCGCTGAGGATCGAGCGGAGGATCATCTCGCCGAGGGTGTACCAGACCACCAGGGCGATGCAGCTTCCGACGGACGAGCCGGTGAGCATCGACACGCCGCCGCCGATGAGCGCCCACAGCGCCCCGCAGAGCAGGGCCGCCCCGAGCATGGCGAACAGGGATCCGCGCAGTTCGAAGGTGTCACCGCCGAACGTCAGCAGCAGGGCGACGCTGACCACCTCCACCACGAGGCAGTAGAAGAAGCCGAAGGCCGCGGTGACGGCGAGCTTGGTGCCGATCACCCCGTCCCGGCCGCGAGCGGTGAGGAATGTGGTGGTGAGCGTCTTGTACCGGAATTCGGTGCCCACGTTCACCGCCCCGAAGAGCGCGGCGAACAGGACGACGAGGGCGACCGCGACCGCCAGCCCGAACAGGGTGGCGGCGAGGTTGGCCTCGCCCGGATCGGCCTCGAACGCGTCGGTGAACGCACGCATCACCGGCAGGGTGATCGCGCTCGAGAACATCCCGACGATCAGCGGTGCGAGACCGAGCATCCACCAGAACCGCAGTGTGGTGACCTTGCGGAATTCCGCGGTGAGCAGCGCCGTCATCGCGGACCTCCGGACATCGGACCCTGCTGGGGGTGTGCGGATGGTGGACCGTAGCCAGGTGGCGGGGCGTACCCGGGAGGCGGACCGTAACCCGGCTGTGGGGCGTACCCGGGAGGTGCGTACCCGGGCTGGGGCGCGTACGTCGGCGGTGGGCCGTACCCCGAGGGTGCCGCGGCGCTCGCTCCGGCCACGTACTGGCCTGCGGTCATCGACAGGAAGAGTTGCTCGAGGTCGATGTGATCGCCGACGGCACCGAAGATCGTGACCCCGGCTTCGGCGGCGACGGACTCGACGAGTTCGAGGGACGCGCCGACGACCGCGAGGCGTCCGTCCGCGAGCGACCGGGCATCGACGATGCCCTTGGCGGCCAGGGCGGTCGCCAGCGCGGGCGGGCTCGAGGACGCGACGAGCAGCCGGCTCTGCTGCGACTTGCGCAGTTCCTCCATTCGTCCCTGATAGACGAGGGAGCCGCGGCTGACGATCACGAGATTGTCGACGGTCTGCTCCACTTCGCGGAGGATGTGACTCGAGATCAGCACGGTCCGGCCGGATGCGGCGAAGCCCTTCAAGAACTCACGCAGCCAGGCGATGCCCTCGGGGTCGAGTCCGTTGGCCGGTTCGTCGAGGATCAGGATGCGCGGATCACCCAGCAGCGCCGTCGCCAGCGACAGCCGCTGACGCATGCCGAGGGAGAAGCCGCCCGCCTTGCGCCCGGCGACGTCCTCGAGCCCGACGAGCGCGAGCACCTGCAGTGCGCGAGCGTCCGGCACGCGAATCGCGGACGCGTACACCTTCAGGTGGTCGAGTGCCGTCCGGTTGGGGTGCAGGCTCTGCGAATCCAGGACGGCACCGACTGTGCGCGCGGGGTCGACGAGGAGGCGAATCGGGACACCGGCGACCGTGGAGGCGCCGGACGTCGGCTTCACGAGACCGAGGATCATCCGCAGCGTCGTGGTCTTGCCCGACCCGTTGGGCCCGAGGAATCCGGTGATCGATCCCTGCGGCACGGTGAAGCTGAGGTCCGTGACCGCGTCGACGTTCTTGAAGCGTTTCGACAGCCCCCGCACCTCGATCGGCGCCGTGAAACTTCCCGGGATTGCTGTGGTCAACCCGTCCTCCCCTGCCACAATCGAATGGAACTGTTTCGACCCTACTGGGCTGCCGTGCCGAGATTCACCAACTGACGTACAGGGCGTCTGCGACGGCGCATGCTGAAACCAATCGATTGGGGACGCACATGAGCAAGCACCACCATCACCATCGCGACGTCATTTCTCCCGCCTACACGGGGCGCCTCTCGATCGATCCGTTTCCGGCGCTGCGGCTGCCGGACGAGGAAACCGATCCCGAGGCCGCCTACCGGTTCATCCACGACGAGTTGATGCTCGACGGCAGTTCGCGCCTGAACCTGGCCACGTTCGTCACCACGTGGATGGATCCCGAGGCCGACAAACTGATGGCCGAGACGTTCGACAAGAACATGATCGACAAGGACGAGTACCCCGCCACCGCGGCGATCGAGTCCCGTTGCGTGTCGATGGTCGCCGATCTGTTCCACGCTCCCGACCTGTCGACCACCGACCCGTCCAGCGCCACCGGCGTCTCGACGATCGGTTCGAGCGAGGCGGTCATGCTGGGTGGTCTCGCGCTCAAGTGGCTGTGGCGGGCGAAGCGGGAGGCGGCCGGGAAGGACACTGCGCGACCGAATCTGGTGCTCGGCAGCAACGTCCAGGTGGTGTGGGAGAAGTTCTGCCGGTACTTCGACGTCGAGCCGAAGTACCTGCCGATGGAGAAGGGCCGCTACGTCATCACGCCGGAGCAGGTTCGGGACGCGGTCGACGAGAACACGATCGGAGCGGTCGTGATCGTGGGCACCACCTATACGGGGGAGCTCGAGCCGGTGGCCGCGATCGCGGACGCTCTCGACGACCTCGCCGCGTCCGGCGGCCCGGACGTCCCGATCCACGTGGACGCGGCGAGCGGTGGCTTCGTCGTTCCCTTCCTGCAACCGGAGTTGCTGTGGGACTTCCGGGTTCCGCGCGTGGCCTCGATCAACGTGAGTGGTCACAAGTACGGATTGACGTATCCGGGGATCGGGTTCGTGGTGTGGCGCGACAAGGAACACCTTCCCGAGGGGCTGGTGTTCCGGGTCAACTACCTGGGCGGCGACATGCCGACGTTCACCCTGAACTTCTCGCGGCCCGGCAATCAGGTGGTGGGACAGTACTACAACTTCCTGCGACTGGGCCGGGCCGGCTACCGGTCGATCATGGAGACGCTGCGCGACACCGCAGTTCGCGTGGGCAGACGCATCGCCGAGATCGAAGGCTTCACCCTGATCACCGACGGCACCGACATTCCGGTGGTGGCGTTCGAACTCGTCGGCGACCCCGGGTTCACGGTCTTCGACGTGTCACACGAGCTGCGGGCGCGGGGGTGGCAGGTGCCCGCCTACACGATGCCCGCCGACGCGGAGGACGTGGCAGTCCTGCGCATCGTCGTGCGCGAGGGCTTCAGCGCCGATCTCGGATCCCTCGTCGCCGAGGCGATCGAGGAAGTGTGCGCCGAACTCCGCGAGAAGGGTGGCGGGCGTTCGACGGAACAGCACTTCGCCCACTAGGTCAGGCCTCGATCGCGCGGAGTTCGTCCGGCCAGCGGGCCGGGGCGGGCCCGAACGCTTCGCGCGCGTTCTTGACGACACCCTTGCCGATGGCCCGGTTGCCTGCGCCGCCGATGGCCGCGCCGATGCCGGCGGGCACCAATTTGCCGAGGATCAGTGCGCTGCGGCGGGCGGCGTACTTGGTGATGAACTTGCGCACCAGGGTGCTGTTCATGCCCTTCATCGTGGGGCCGGGGATGCGGCTGGTGATGGCGCTCGCCCAGTTCTTCGCCGTCACGCCCGTCGCCTTCTGGACGATTTCCATGCCCGATTCGCCGAGCGCCACCGAGAGGACCAGTGCGCGCCGCTGCTGGTGGTCGGCGGCGGAGATGCCGTGCACCGACGCGACAGCGAGAGTGAGGAGAGCCGCCGCTTCCAGGAAGAACGCCGATTCGGCGCCCACCGCCGCGATGGACGCGACTGTGCCGACTCCGGGAATGGCGGCGGTGGCGCCGACTGCGCTGCCGCTGCCCGTCACGGCCAGCAGGAACATCTTCTCCATGCGCTCGATGATCTGCGCGGGCGACTCACCGGGGTGCGAGCGCCGGACCCATTCGACGTACCTGGCCACCGCGGGAGCCTGGAGACGGCTTCCGTTGTCGAGGACCGAGACCAGTACCTTCTCCACCGGTCCACCATTGCCAGCCATCGGGGCTCCCGTCTCGCCGTGTGCTTCGAGCGTGCTGGCACCGACTGTAGGTGAGTGAACGGTGTGGCCGGTGTCGGCACCGTTGCCTAGGCTGGTTTCGTGAGCGTCGCCGACAGCGATACCGCGGTGTCGTCCGGGGCCTTCCGGCGCCCGGCGGCACCGTTGCGCGCGCTGGTCACGGGATACGACGGCTATCGGCTGGCCGGTTTCGAGCCCGGAATCCACCTCGGTCTGCCGTCGCCCTGCCTCACGGTGATCGTGACGATCGACGAGCCGCTCGACATCGCCGCCCAGGCGACGCCCGAGCAGGCGCCCGGTCGTTTCGACACTCTGGCCAGCGGCATCGCCACGGCACCGGTGACGATCCGGCACGACGGCAACCAGCACGGCGTCCAACTGGCGCTCAGCCCTCTCGGCGCCCGGGCACTACTGGGGGTGCCCACCGCCGCCCTCGGCGCCTGGGTCGTCGGACTCGAGGAACTGCTCGGTCCCGACGCGGGGGAACTGACCGAACGGCTGTCGCTCGAACCCGGCTGGGACGAGCGGTTCGCGATCCTCGACGACGTCCTGACTCGCCGCGCGGCGCCGGCGGAGATCGACCCGCACCTCACCCGCGCCTGGCATCTGCTCGTGGCCGGCGAGGGTACCCGGGTCGGTGACGTCGCGCACGAGGTCGGCTGGAGCCGAAGGCATCTGGTGAACAAGTTCGTCGCAGAGTACGGCGTGACGCCCAAGGACGTGGTGCGGTTGTCGCGTTTCCACCGTTCGCACCGGATGCTCAAGGGTGCTGCCGGGGCGACGCTCGCCGACGTGTCCGCGGTGTGCGGGTACTACGACCAGGCCCACATGGCGCGGGACTGGCGCGACCTCGCGGGCGTCGCACCGTCGCGGTGGCGCGAGATCGACCCGTTCTCATTCGTCCAAGACCCCTACCACGACGAGGGCGCAGAGTGATGACATGACTACTTCGACGCAAACCACATGTGTGTGGCCCACCCTCGTCTACCGTGATGCGCGGGCCGCGATCCGCTTCCTCGTCGACGCCTTCGGGTTCGCCGAGAAGGCGGTGTACGGCGAGGGCGACCGGGTCGATCACGCCGAACTCGGCTGGCCGAAGGGCGGCGGGATCATGCTCGGCTCGCCCAGTGAGGACTCGGTCATCAGCGACCTGCCGCCGGGGACCGGCTCGGTGTACCTCGTCGTCGACGACCCCGACGCCCTCCACGAGCGAGCGGTGGCCGCCGGTGCCACGATCGTCCGCGGACTCCGGGACGAGGACTACGGATCGCGCGGATTCACCTGCCGCGACCCCGAGGGCGTGTTCTGGAGTTTCGGCACCTACACCGGCTCGTAGACCGGCCCCATCACGCCCCGTGCCCGGCCGGGACGTCCTCGCCGGGCCTCGGTGGAGGTGGCGGTGTGCCGTGCCCGAACGGCCTGCCGCCCAGCTGTTCACGCCCGTGCGGTTCGAGCCAGCCGGACAGGTCGGGACCCTTCGGCACGATCCCGGTGGGATTGATGTCGGTGTGCACCATGTAGTAGTGCTGCTTGATCTGGGTGAAGTCGATGGTGTCGCCGAACCCGGGTGTCTGGAAGAGATCGCGGGCATAACCCCACAGCACGGGCATCTCGTCGAGTTTGTTCCGATTGCACTTGAAATGTCCGTGGTAGACGGCGTCGAACCGGGCCAGGGTGGTGAACAGGCGCACGTCCGCCTCGGTGATCGTGTCCCCGACGAGGAACCTGCGGTCGGTCAGGCGGTCCTCGAGCCAGTCGAGACGGGCGAACAGGCGGTCGTACGCGGAGTCGTACGCCTCCTGTGATCCGGCGAAACCACACCGGTACACCCCGTTGTTGACGTCGCGGAACACGAGATCGGCGACCTCGTCGATCTCGTCGCGCAGCGGCTCGGGGTAGAGGTCGGGCGCGCCCTCACGCTGGTACCGCGTCCATTCCGAGGACAGATCCAGGGTGATCTGGGGGTAGTCGTTGGTGACCACCTGCCCGGTGGGGACGTCGACGATCGCGGGCACGGTGATGCCCCGCGAGTAGTCGGGGAAACGCGCGAAGTACGCGTCCTGCAGGCGCGGGATCTTCAGCACGGGGTCGAGCCCGCCCGGATCGAGATCGAAAGTCCAGCTGCGCTTGTCGTGGGTGGGGCCGCACAGTCCCATCGACAACACGTCCTCGAGTCCGAGCAGTCGCCGGACGATGATCGCGCGGTTGGCCCACGGGCACGCCCGGGCGGCGACGAGACGGTAGCGGCCGGGTTCGACCGGATAGCCGTCGCGGCCGTCGGCCGTGATGCGGGTGGGGATGTAGTGGGTGTCGCGCGTGAACTCGGCGCCGGATTCGACGTAGGCGCCTTCCGTGCTGTGCGATTCTGCCGTTCGGTCTGTCATGGTCGACTCGTCCCCGTCTTTCGATGTGTCTCAGAGCGTACTTCGGGAGATCGTGACCGCGGCGTACGTTCCCAGTTCCCGGTACCCGGCGCGGGCGGCGAGCGCGCGCGAGGCCAGATTGTCGCGGGGTGAACGGCATTGGGCGATCAGGCCGCTGTCGAGCGCGTCGTCGGTGGCGATCCCGGCGACCGTGGCGCCCAGTCCCCGGCGCCGGAACTCCGGCGCCGTCAGCACGCCGACATCGGCGAGGAAACCCTGGAACTCGGCGTACCCGGCGGAACTGACCGGTTGCTGCGCGTCGTCGAGAATCGTGAACCATCGGTCGCGGTCACCCAGATGGGCCTCGGTCACGTCGTCCGGGGGACACGCCTCCTCGACCTGCCGGACGTGGTCGTGTTCGTGGGAGACGAGCGGTGGCTGCCCGGTCGCGGGATCCTGGTAGTCGGTGCCGAACGCGAGCACCAGGGGACCGGCGCACCGTCCGGACCGATCCTGGGTGAGGGCGAGCAGGGTCGCCGATTCGGTCAGTTCCTCCGACGTGTGCCCGTCGGCACGCTCGATCGCCCACCGCGGTCCGACGAGCGCGGACGTCTCGCCCAGGCGCAGGAATCGGATCGTGTCCGTGTCGTCGTCCACCCGGACGGCGCGGTCGTCGGCGCCCGGCCGGGTGGACAGTGCGTCGTCGGGCAATCCCAGTTCGCGTGACCAGGCGAGTCGAATGATGTCGAGGTGATGGGAGTCCACGGGACCCACGGTAACCGCTTGTTCCCTGTCAGCCCGGACGGTATATTCCACGTGGAGTATTCGACTCGGAATAGTGGGAGGTGGTGACCGTGGCACTCACGCCGCTCGGTGTCACCATCCTCGGTCTGCTGTGTGAGCGCACGATGCATCCGTACGAGATGTACCAACTCGCGGCCGCCCGGCGTGGGCGCGTCGTGAAGATCCGGCCGGGGTCGCTCTACCACACCGTGAGCAGGCTCGAAGGTGAAGGACTGGTGCGCACCACCGGTACAGACCGGGCGGGAAACCGGCCCGAACGCACCATGTACGAGGTCACGGAGGCGGGCCGGGAGGCCCTCGTCCAACGGGTGAGCGACATGCTCGCCACCCCGGTGCGCGAGTACCCGCAGTTTCCCCTCGCCCTGGCGGAGGCGCACAACGTCGACGCCCCCACCGTCGTGGAACTGCTCCGGGAACGGCTCGATCACCTCACCCGCGAGATCGACGAACTCGAGACCGCCGCCGCGCTCGCCTGTTCCACCGAGACCCCCAGGCTCTTCCTCCTCGGCAACGAATTTCTCGTCACCGTCGCCCGCGCGGAGCACGAATGGCTCAGCGCCCTGGTGGCCGACATCGACTCCGGAGCCCTTCCGTGGCTTTCGCCGGAACTTCTCGAACGACTGACACACTCACGCCGGATCCCATCCGGTTCAGCAAAGGATTGACGATGGACACCGAGCGCACCGCACCACCCACGTCGCCACCCGAGCATCGAAATCCGTGGCCGGCCCTGTGGGCCCTCGTCATCGGCTTCTTCATGATCCTCGTCGACAGCACCATCGTCGCGGTGGCCAACCCGGCGATCATGAACGACCTGCACACCGACATCAACAAGGTCGTCTGGGTCACCAGCGCGTACCTGCTGGCCTACGCGGTGCCGCTGCTGGTCACCGGTCGACTCGGTGATCGGTTCGGTCCCAAGAACATCTACCTGATCGGGCTCGTCCTGTTCACCGGGGCGTCGCTGTGGTGCGGCCTGTCCGGCACCATCACCATGCTCATCGTCGCCCGGGTCTTCCAGGGACTGGGCGCCGCACTGATGACGCCGCAGACGATGGCCGTCATCACCCGCACGTTCCCGCCGGACCGCCGCGGCACCGCGATGGGTCTGTGGGGTGCCGTCGCCGGTGTCGCCACCCTGGTGGGACCGCTCGCGGGCGGCGTGCTCGTGGACAATCTCGGCTGGGAGTGGATCTTCATCGTCAACGTGCCCGTCGGCGTGATCGCGTTCGTGCTGGCCTGGCGGCTGGTGCCCGCGCTCGAGACCCACGAGCACAAGTTCGACATCCCCGGTGTCGTACTCAGTGCGCTCGGCATGTTCTTCCTCGTGTTCGGAATCCAGGAAGGCAGCTCGTACGACTGGTCGGCGACCGTTCTGGCGTCGATCGGCGCCGGCCTCGTCCTTCTCGGCGTCTTCGTCTGGTACCAGTCCTGGAACAAGAACGAGCCGCTCCTGCCGCTGGGCCTGTTCAAGGACCGCAACTTCTCGCTCGCCAACGTGGCGATCACCGCGATGGGGTTCGCGATCACCGCGATGGTCCTGCCGCTGATGTTCTACACGCAGGCGGTGCGGGGTCTGTCGCCGACGAAATCGGCCCTGCTCCTCGTGCCCATGGCCGTTCTCACCGGTGTGTTCGCCCCGTTCATCGGCAAGCTGGTGGACCGCACCCACCCGCGGTACATCGCGGGCGCCGGGTTCCTGCTGTTCTCGATCGCGCTCGGCTGGCTGGCCATGGTCATGTCGCCCGACGTCGCGATCTGGGAACTGCTGCTGCCGATCGGTCTGATCGGTCTCGCCAACGCGTGTATCTGGTCGCCGCTCGCGGCCACGGCCACGCACAACCTTCCGCCCCATCAGGCGGGCGCCGGAGCCGGCGTCTACAACACGACCCGCCAGGTCGGCGCCGTCCTCGGCAGCGCCGCGATCGGCGCGCTCATCACGGCCCGCCTGTCCGCGCAGGGGCTGAACGCCGACAGTCAGGAGGCCGGCGTCGGCGAGATGCCCGAGTTCGTGAAGGAGCCGTTCGCGACGGCGATGTCGCAGTCGATCTGGCTGCCCGCCGCCGTCCTGCTGATCGGTTTCGTCGCCTCGGTGTGTTTCGCGCGACCGCTGCGTGAGAAGAAGCCCGGAGTCAGTGCGGGCGACGCAGCCAGTCGGGAAACATCACTGCAGGGTTGAGGTAGTCCGCGGGATCGAACGCCTGCTTGATCGCCCACATCGCGGTGATGTCCTCGTGGCCGAGGGCGAGGTCCAGGTAGTTGCGCTTGTGTGCGCCGACGCCGTGCTCGGAGGCGATGTTGCCGCCGTGATCGCGGATCAGTTCCGTGACCGGCCGGTACAGCACGGACTCGTCGGGGCAGCGCAGCACGTTGAGGTGGACGTTGCCGGCGGCGACGTGCCCGAACAGCACCGGGACCGCGTCGGGGGCCCGGCCCGTCACCAGTGCGACCGCGTCGGCGACGAACGCGGCCAGGGTGTCCAGCGGGAGGGCGGCGTCGAACTTGAGCGGGGGCCCGAACAATCCGACCACCTCCGCGAAAGCCTCCCGTGCCGCCCACACCCGGGCGCGGCCTGCGGGATCGATCCCGACAGCGGGTTCGTCGTCGGGATCGCACTGCTCCAGCGCCCCGGCCAGCTCGTCGGTGAGGTCGCGCCGGCCGGCCAGTTCCACGAGGAGGTACCACGGCAGACCCGTGGGGACCGCGAAACCCAGCCGCGAGGAGGCCAATTCGAGCCCGCGGCCGTCGAGCATCTCCACGGCGTCCACCCCCTCGAGCCGCCGGACGACGCGAGCGGCGTCGATCAATCCGGGCAGTTGCGCGAAGCCGGCGAGGGCGGTCACACGGAACTCCGGCACGGGGCGGAGCGTGAGATCGACGGTCGTGACCACGCCGAGAGTGCCCTCGCTGCCGACCCACAGCGCGGGCAGGTCGTATCCGCAGTTCTCGGCACCCACCCGCATGCTGCGCCGCACGATCGCCCCGTCGGGCAGTACCACTTCCAGGCCCAGCACCTGCGCCGACATGTGTCCGTACCGCACGGTGTGCAGCCCACCGGCATTGGTCGACACCATGCCGCCGATCGTCGCGGAATCGCGGGACGCGATGTCGACGCCGAACAGCAGTCCGGCGTCGGCGGCGGCGTTCCGGAGCGTCGAGAGGGTGACCCCGGCGCCGACGGTGACCCGCAGGTTCTCGCGGTCGACGGCACCGACTGCGGTCAGCCGTTCCGTCGACAGCAACACGTCGTCGTGCTCGGGCACCGTCCCCGCTTCGAGTCCGGTGCGGCCACCCTGCACGGTGACCTTCACCCCGGCTCGGCGGCAGATGCCCAGCACGGCCGAGACTTCCGCGGCATCCGCGGGCCGGACGAGTGCGCTCGCCCGCCCGCTGTAGCGCCCCGTGTGGTCGGTGGCCCGGGCGGCGAGCACGTCCGCGTCCACGGTCACGAACCGTTCGCCGACGACGTCGGCCAGCGCCGCACGCAGCGAGTCCACACCCCGATCGTAGGCGGAACGCGTGTGGCAGTCTGGCGGCATGACTGAGCCTGCAGCCGCGCATCCCACCCGACTCGAGCGTGTCCGTACGGACGCCGGCGCCGAGATCGCGATCCTGACGTTCGCCCACGGCGCACTGAACCTCTTCGATCAGGCGATGTTCGACGCCGTGCAGGCCGACGTCGCGGCGCTCGCCGAGGATCCGCCGCGCGCGGTGCTGCTGCGCGCCGAGGGCAAGGTGGTCTCCGCAGGAGTGGACGTCCACGTGTTCGACGGGCTCACGGCGGACCAGGGCGCGGACCTGTGGCAGGAGTTGTTCGCCGAGATCTGCCATCCGCTCGAGGCGCTGCCGTGCCCCGTCGTGTACTCGGCGCACGGACTGACGCTGACCGCGGCCTTCGAGATCGCGCTCGCCTGCGACATCATCCTCGCCGCACCGAAGGCGAAGTTCGGACTGGTCGAGACGGTGGTGGGGCTGACCCCGTCGATGGGCGGTCCGCAGCGGCTGGCCGAGCGGGCGGGGTCGGGCCGCGCCCGGGAACTGGTGATGACCGGCGACCTGTACGACGCCGCGACGCTGCGCGACTGGGGCGTGGTCAACGCCGTCCACGAGGACGTCGACGCGGAGGCCCGCGCCCTCGTCGCACGGCTGGCGGACGGGCCGACACGAGCACACGACGCCACGAAGCAGATCATCTCCGCGTGGCGGTCGGGTGGAGTCGCGCACGCCGACTCGATCACGCCCGACGTGTCGGGTGCGCTGTTCGAGACCGACGACCTCCGGGGTGCGGTCGCAGCTTCCTCGACGTCGGACCGGGTAAGGCGACGTACCGCGGGCGGTAGGCGTCGGCGATCCGCTCCCCGCAACTGTGACGGGCGTCATATAGTCGTGGCAACGTCCCGGTCGCGCAGCAGTGTCGTCAGCGGAGGTGCAGATGCCGTCGTCCCTCGTCGAGTACCCGAGTAGTGGTCCCTTCTTTCACGACGACCGGGTGGTCCGTGGTCGCGACGGCCTGCTCCGGTACGGCGGGCTCAACCCGTCGCTCACCGAGCTGCTCGACATCTCCGTGCACCGCTACGCGGGCCGGGTCGCCGTCGAGGAGGACGGTGGCCGGTCGCTCACGTTCTCGCAACTGTGGACGTCCGCGGCGCGGGTGGCCGGCGGGCTGAAGTCGAAGGGTGTCGAGATCGGCGACCGCGTCGCCGTCCGGCAGCCCATGGGGGTCCGCTGGGTCGAAGCCTTCCTCGGGGTGTTGCTCGCCGGCGGCGTGCCGGTCGGGGTGAGCCCGGCACTCGACGACGCGCAGACCGGTGAGGTGCTCGCCGACAGCGAGTCGGTACTGATCCTCGACGGCGAACTGCCGGAGGGCATCTCGTTCATCGACGACGGCGCGAGCCCCGACGAGCTGGTGCTGCTGTCGTACACGCCCGGACCGTCGGAGTCCCCGAAGGGTGTGGAGCTGAGCAACGAGAACGTCCTCTCGACCATCGAATCCGTGCTCCACGCGCGCGGGTTCAGCTCCGAGGGACTGCGGAATCTCCTCGTCGAACCTGAACTGCACACCGTCGGATCGCTCGTCGAACTGCTCTCGACGCTGGTGGTGGGCGGAACGGTCCTGCTGACCGGGAGCACCGACGCGGCGTCGTGGCGCGGCACCGGTGCCGACGTGCTCACCGCGGCGCCCGCCGTCCTCCTGCGGGCCGTGGAGACCTCGCGGGTGACGAGCTTCGGCCGGCGCGCGGTGCGCTGGATCGACTACAGCGGCTCCGGACTGTCCCTGGAGCAGTCGCAACTGCTCCGGCGGACGTTTCCTGCGGCCAGGCACTTTCTCGGGTGGGGGATGACCGAGACGTGCGGGGCGGGCCTGGCACTGCCCGACGAGTGCGCTCTGACACACGCGGGCAGCGTGGGCGTCGCGTTCGGCGGGATGGAGGTGGCCCTCCTCGGTCCCGACGCCGGCCGCGGTGTCGGCGAATTGCTGTGTCGCGGTCCAGGAGTCAGCCGCGGCTACTGGAACCGGCCCGAGGTCACCGCGAAGACCTTCACGGGTGGCTGGTTTCACACCGGCGACACCGCGAATATCGACGGCGACGGCTTCGTCCGTATCGTCGACCGCGACACCGCTGCCTAGGTGGTGCGAAAGGCAGGTATCCACCCGTGAGCTCTCCCGTCGCCGAGCTGCACATGCACATCGAGGGTTCCCTCGAACCCGAGCTGATCTTCGCGCTGGCCGAACGGAATTCCGTGCAGCTGCCGTACGCGGACCTCGACGATCTCCGCTCGCGGTACGAGTTCACCGATCTGCAGTCGTTCCTCGACCTGTACTTCGCCAACATGCAGGTGCTGCGGACGGCGCAGGACTTCGCGGACCTCACCCGCGCCTATTTCGCACGGGCGTCGGCGGGCGGCGTCGCGCACGTGGAGTTCTTCTTCAACCCGCAGGCCCACGTCAATCGTGGTGTCCCGCTGCAGGAGGTGCTCGACGGGATCATGGACGCGGTGGGAACCAGCGAGCGGGAGTTCGGCCTGAGCAGCGCCGCGATCGCCGCGATCCTGCGGGACCGTCCCGTGCACGAGGCGGAGGAAGTGTTCTCCGAGATCATCCGGTTGCAGACGCCGATCGTCGGGCTCGGCCTCGACTCGGCCGAGGTGGGCAACCCGCCGTCGCTGTTCGAGGACGTGTTCGCCCGCGCCCGGTCGGAGGGGCTGCACGTGGTCGCCCACGCAGGCGAGGAAGGTCCGCCGGAGTACATCTGGCAGGCGCTCGACCTCCTCGGGGCCGAGCGCATCGACCACGGGGTGCGGGCGCTCGAGGACCCGGCGCTCGTAGCGCGTCTGGTGGACGAGGAAGTGCCGCTGACCGTGTGCCCGCTGTCGAACGTGCGACTGTGCGTCGTCGACTCGTTGTCCGAGCACCCGCTACGAACCATGCTGGAGGCGGGTCTGCTCGTCACCGTGAACTCCGACGATCCCGCGTACTTCGGTGGGTACGTCGACGACAACTTCGCCCAGCTGCGGGATCAGCTCGGCCTCACGGATGCCGAGCGGGAAACCCTCGCGCGCAACTCGATCACGGCGTCGTTCGCAAGCGACGCGCGCAAGGCGCAACTGCTCCGCGGCTGACGGTTCCGGCCCTCAGTCGATCAGCCCCGTGTCGCCGAGACTCGCGACGACCGCCAGGACGTCGCGGTCGCGGCCGTACGGGCCGACCAGGCAGAGGCCGACGGGAACCCCGTCGTCGGTGCGCAACGGCACGGTCGCGTTGGGCAGTCCGGAGATGGTCGCGAGGCACGTGAGCATGCCGGTGGCGCGAATCGTGTTCCGGAACCGGTCACCGCTGGGGTAGCTCGTCCGCTCGGGGGCCGTGGAGGAGGTCGCGGGCAGCAGGAGCAGGCTGTCGCCCACGTACGCGGTGATCGTCTGCGACGCCTCGCCGAGCATGATCAGCTTCCGGCCGTACGTGGATTCCCAGATGCGGCTCGCGGCGGCGAAATTGCGGCCCGGTTCGTCGCCGAGCGACGTCATCGCGCCGCCCACCCAGTCGCCGTGCAGCCGCCACGCCTCGTAGCCCTGCACGGCGACGACGGCGTCGTACCAGTCGGGAAGCCGGCCGATGTCCGTGTCGGTCCACGTCAGCCGGGGGAGGGAACTCTTCTCCCACGCGGTGAGGGCCCGCCGCACCGCACCGAGCGCCCCCGCCTCGGCGACGGCGTTGATGCCGTCGGAGGTGAGCGCGCTGCGGAACGGGGTCTCCGCCGTGAGCGGGAGAAGCGCGCCGGAGACCGCGACGAGGGTGTCGAGGTCGCCGCAGACCCACGCCGGGGTGTCGAACGTGGGGGCCAGCGGGAACAGTCCGTCGGTGGAGACGGCGCCCCGGGACGGTGCGAAGCCGTACAGGCCCTGATACGAGGCGGGGATGCGGACGGAACCGGTGGTGTCGACACCCAATCCGATGTCGGCGGCGCCCTGCGCGACCGCACTCGCGGCGCCCGACGTCGCACCGCCGGGGAGGCAGTCCTCGGCGCGGGGGTTGGGCGGGGTGCCGAACTGCTGGTTGATGCCGGAATGCCCGTAACCGAGGTCGTCGGTCTGGGCCAGGCCGACGACGCGGGCGCCCTGACCGAGGAGGCGCGCCACCACTGCGGCGGTACCGGTTTCGACGGGTGCCTCGGCGAGACGCCGTCCGCTGCCCGCACCGATCTGCTGTCCCGCAACGGCGTACAGGTCGGTGACGGCGAGCCGCTTGCCGGCGAGGGGCCCGTCACCGGTCGGCGCGACCAGCGGATCCCCCTGCACGCGCCACGTCGCCTTGTCGACGGGCACGAACTCGGACACCGCTCCGCCGCCCGGAACGGACAGGCCGTCGGGAAGCGGCGGAACCTCCGGGTCGTGCAGGCGTTCCCCGCACGCGCCGAGCATCACGGCACCGAGCGCCGCCGCTCCGGAGGCACCCGCGACGCGAAGGAAGCCGCGACGGTCGAAAGATCGACTGGGGGGCACCTAGCCCACGTTAGCGACCGAGGACCTGCTGGAGGTACGCGTTGCCGAACATTCGCTCGGGGTCGTACTTGTCGCGCACGGCGACGAACTCGTCGAAGTTCGGATAGGCAGGCCGCAAGTCGTCGGCGGTGCGGCCGTGCATCTTGCCCCAGTGCGGTCGCCCGTCCGCTTCCCGGGCGATGGCCTCGACCGCGGAGAAGTACGGCTCGTGATCGCGGCGATGGTACTGGTGCACCGCGATGTACGCCGTGTCCCGACCGTTCGCCGTCGACAGCCACACGTCGTCGCCCGCGGCGAAGCGGACCTCGACGGGGAACGCGACCGTGAAACCGGACTTCTCCACCCACGAGTCGATCGCCGCCAGAGTGTCGGGAAGCGCCTCGGTGGGAACCGCGTATTCCATCTCCCGGAACTTGACCCGGCGCTCCGACGCGAAGACGCGGTAGCTGCGGTCGGTGAATTCGCGCGCGCTGAGCATGCGCGACGACAGCCGATTGATCTTCGGGATCGCCGCCGGCGCAAGGCCGGCGACCCTGTTGATGCCCTCGAACAGGACGTTGGCGAGCAGTTCGTCGTCGACGTAGGCGCGGACTGGGTGGAGGGGAGAGACCGGGGTGTCACCGGGTAGCCGGGTGTTGCGTTTCGTCAGCACGCGGCGGGTGTGCGGAAACCAGTAGAACTCGAAGTGGTCGATCGTGGTGCGGTCGTGGTCGAGCCGGTCGAGGGTGGCGTCCAGTGACTCGGGCTTCTCGACGGCGTGCATCACGTAGTGCGGCACGCACTGGATCGTGACCTTCGAGATGATGCCCACGGCGCCGAGCCCCAGCCGTGCCGCCTCGAACAGTTCGGGGTTCTCGGTGGGGGAGCAGTCGGCCACCGAGCCGTCCGCCAGCACCACCTGCAGGGCGCGGACCTGAGTGGCGAGCCCTCCGAAACGCGCTCCGGTGCCGTGGGTTCCGGTGGACAGCGCACCCGCGATGGACTGCACGTCGATGTCACCCACGTTGATCATCGCCAGGCCACGGTGCCAGAGTTGCTCGCTCAGGTCGTGCAACCGCGTGCCGGCGAGGACGGTGACGAGGGCGCCCGCCGGTTCGTCGAGGGTGACGGATTCGATTCCGGTGAGGGCGTCGAGGCTGACGAGGATCCCGTCGGTGACGGCGACCCCGGTGAAGGAGTGACCCGACCCCACGGCCTTGACCCGCGTTCCGTGCTCCGCGGCACCGCAGACGAGCGCGCTGAGTTCCTCCACCGAGCGCGGAGTCGCGAAGCGCAGCGGGTTCGCCGTCTCGGTGCCCGCCCAGTTGCGCCATGTGTCCTGTGCCATTCGCCCATCATGAACCTGGACGCTCGTCCAGGCAAATGGCGGGTTGGTCGGGCGTCCGTGTTGGTCACGGGTGAGGCTCCCGCAGGTTCTACGATCAGAGGATGCTGAACAGGCTTCCTGCGGATGAACGTCGTGCCCAACTCGTCGAGTCGGCGCTCGCCATCGCGGAGCAGCGCGGCGTCGCGTCGGTCACGGTGCGTGCCGTGGCGGAGGAGGCGGGCGTCTCGCTCGGTGTGGTGCACTACTGCTTCGAGAGCAAGGAGGAGCTCCTCGCGGCGATGGGTGAAAGCCTTGTTCTGCAGCTCAGCGCGTCGATGCGGCTGGCGTTCGGTCAGGTTCGGCACGCGCCGGACCTGCGCGGGATCGACGGTCTGCGCGAACTTCTCCACATCGGGATCAGCGGAATGTGGCCGATCATCGAGGCCACCCCGGACCGTCAGTTGCTGACGTACGAGATCACCGCGCAGGCGTTGCGGCACCGGGCGTCCGGGAGCGAGCGGGCCGGCGACATCGCGGGGCAGCAGTATCGGACCATGGACGAGGAGGCGATCGAGTTCCTCGCCGAGTGCGCCCGCATCGCCGAAGTCGGCTGGGCCACCCCGGTCGAGGCGATCGCGCGGTTCGGGCTGGCCATCCTGGACGGGCTCGTGCTGCGGTGGCTGGTGGACCGCGACAGTGAGGCGATGATCGCGGCGCTGGACGACATGGTGCACGTGATCGCGTCGAAGGCGGTCGAGCAGGCCTGAGCGGCCCCTTTTTATCTGGACAATCGTCCAACTCGATGGTTGACTGGCGTCGCAGACCGATGGAGAAGATTGGACGAACTGTGACGCCCACGCTCGACCGTCTCATCGCCTCGACGACCGAGGTCGACCCGCCGCTGGCCGCACTCGACCTGACCGCGCTGCGCGCCAACGCCGCCGACCTGGTGCTGCGCGCGGGCGGCACCCCCGTCCGCGTCGCCAGCAAATCCGTCCGCTGCCGCGCGGTCCTCCAGGTCGCCCTGGGGGAGAATCTCACCGGGGCCGGCGGGTTCCGCGGGATCATGGCGTATTCGCTTCGCGAGGCGATCTGGCTCGCCCGGCACGGCGCGGACGACATCCTGATGGGCTACCCGACGGCCGACCGCGGGGCCCTCGCCGAACTCGCGGCCGATCCCGAACTGCTGAACCGGATCACGTTGATGGTCGACAGCGACGACCACCTCGACTTCGTTCTCGCCGCGGCCGGCACCACGTCCCTCCGGGCCCGGCTGTGCATCGACGTCGACGCCTCGCTGCGGCTCGGGCCGGTCCACATCGGGGTCCGCCGCTCCCCGCTCCGCGAACCGTCCGCCGTCGCCGCGTTCGCGAGGCGCGCCGCCGGGCGGGGGTTCGCCGTCGTCGGTGTCATGTTCTACGAAGCGCAGATCGCGGGTCTGCCCGACTCCAGTCCGCCGATCGGCTGGATGAAGCGGGCGTCCGCGAAAGAACTCGCGACCCGTCGCACTGCCGTGGTGAACGCCGTGCAGTCGGAGGTCGGGGTGCTCGAGATCGTCAACAGCGGGGGCACCGGCTCGCTGGAGGTGAGCTCCGCGGACCCGGTCGTGACGGAGGTGACCGCCGGCTCCGGTCTGTACGTCCCGACGCTCTTCGACAAGTACCGCGCGTTCCGTCCGCACCCGTCGCTGTACTTCGCCCTGTCGGCGGTCCGGCGCCCGGCGCCCGGCATCGCGACGCTGTTCGGCGGCGGCTACATCGCCTCCGGTCCCGCCGGGGGCAGTCGCGTGCCCACGCCGGTGTGGCCGCCGCGGCTGAAGCTACTGCGCAACGAGGGTGCCGGTGAGGTCCAGACCCCGGTGACCGGAAAGGCGGCAGCGGATCTCGGCATCGGCGACCGGGTGTGGTTCCGGCACGCGAAGGCCGGCGAGCTGTGCGAGCGGTTCACCGAGGTGCACCTCGTCGAGTCGGACGGCTCCCGCACCGTGGTGCCCACCTACCGTGGCGAAGGTCAGTGCTTCGGCTGACCGGTGAGCCGCATGAAGGCACCCAGCTCGGTCAGACCTTCCGGGGTGCTCGGCATGTACTGCGTCAACGATTCCGACCGGATGATGATCGCAGCCCACTTGCCGCGGGACACCGCCACGTTCATCCGGTTCCGCGACAGCAGGAACGACATGCCGCGCGGCACGTCCTCGATCGCCGACGCGGTCATCGACACGATGGCGACGGCCGCCTCCCGCCCCTGGAACTTGTCGACCGTGCCCACCTCGACCTTGTCGAGGCCGACCGCGGCCAGATCGCGTTCGATCAACCCGACCTGCGCGTTGTACGGCGCCACCACCAGGATGTCGGACTCGTCGAGTGGGCGGGTGCCGTCGAACTCGCTGGGGTCGGTCCAGCCGGAACCGAGCAGCTTCGTGATCCGGTTGACCACCTCCCGCGACTCCTCGGGGGATTGGGTGGCGTTGCCCTGGTGGTCGACGAAGACGGTGTGCACACCCGGTTCCATGCCGTCGAGTCGTCGTGCGGCACTGGCCGATTCCTGCGAACGCAGCTTGCCGTCGTAGGACAGTGTCGACACGGGCGCGCACAGTTCCGGGTGCATCCGCCATGTGCGTTCGAGGAAATAGCCCCGGCTCTCGGGCAGCGCCCCGTGCCCCTCGGCGAGCCACCCGAGGGCCGACGCGTCCACCGGTTCCGGGTGAGTGCCCTGGCTGACCTGCGGAAGTTGCTGAGGATCGCCGAGAAGCAGGAGATTGCGGGCCGCGCCGCCCACCGCGATGGTGTTGGCGAGAGCGAACTGCCCGGCCTCGTCGATGACCAGCAGATCGAGGCTGCCGGGCGGAACCCGGTCGGTGTTCGCGAAGTCCCATGCGGTCCCGCCGATCACGCAGCCCGTTCCCTCGGCCTGGTCGATGAAGCCGGGGTAGTCGTTGGAGCTGATGTCGGTCCACGTCGCGGCGCGATGCCGCCCGTCCTTCTTCGCGACGAGTTCGGCGGGGAGCCCGGCCTTCACGACGCCGCCGAGCATGTTCTCGATCACCGAATGCGACTGTGCGACCACGCCGATCCGCCAGTGGTGCTGCTCGACGAGCGCCTTGATCACCCGGGCCCCGGTGTACGTCTTGCCGGTGCCGGGAGGCCCCTGCACCGCGACGTACGAGTCGTCGAGCTCGAGTAGTGCCGCGGTGATCGCGCCCGCGTAATCCGTGCCGTCGACGGGTGGGAGCGGATTCCCGCTCCGGGTGCGCGGGTCGGACCGCCGCAGAATGTCCACCGACGCGCACAGCGGGAGCTCCGGCAGCGGCGAGCACATGCCGTCCGCGGCCACCGCGATGGACGATTCGATCCGATCGGTCGTGATCGGGGGCCCGGGGGTGATCGCCGTCGGAAGTTGCACGTACTCCTCGCCGTTCAGGAGTTCCTCGACGATCACCACGTCGCGGCGGCGGCCGTCCTTCCCGACGTCGATCACGTTGACCGTGCACGTTCCCCGCTGCTGCGGATTGTCGCCCGCGACCGCCTCGGGTGCGGGGGTGTCGTACAGCGCGTACATCGTGGTCTTGGGCCCCACCGTGCTCCCGGTCCCGAAACGGCCGGTGAGCTGAAGTCGCCGGCGCAGCTTGCGCTGCCGCGGGCTGCTCTTGTGCCAGCTCTCCTCGACGACCGCGGACGACACCACCAGAACGTCCCGGATGTCCGACAGTTCGTCGTGCGGCACGACCAGCCGGTCGAAGTGCGCCCACCAGAACGGTTTCCGCTCACGGCGGTGATAGCCGACCGCCGCCGCCATGAGCGCGGCCGCCTGCTGGTCGTGTCCCCGGTGCTCGCTCGGTCCGTGCCCGGCGAACTCGCGTAACGCCGCCTCGGTGGGGGTACATTCCTCGGTCACCGGGGTGGGCCCGTCGCCGGGCGGCCGGAGGGCGACGCCGTGCGTCTCCGCCTGCCCGATCAGCCAGTCGCGCAGCCGCAGCGTGGAATCGCAGTCGTACTCGTTGTAGTCGGCGATGCCCTGCAACAGCGCGCGTGCCTCGTCCTCGCGGCCGTTGTCGCGGTGATCGCAGTAGTCGGCGTACGCGACCACCGATGCGGCGGCGTTGGTGACGTCGCCGTCGCGCGGCTGCTCCGGCATGTACAGCGGTTCGAGTTTCTTGATGCTGTAGGACCGTTCGCCGATGCGCAGGCACCCGCGCACCACCGGATACAGATCGACGAGGACGTTGTCGCGCAGCAGGGTGTCGACGGTCTCCTCGCCGACGCCGTGCCGTCCCGCCAGCCGCAGCAGCGCCGACTTCTCGTACGCGGCGTAGTGGTAGATGTGCATGTTCGGGTACCGCTGACGACGCGCGGTCACGTAGTCGAGGAAGTCGACGAGTGCCTGCCGCTCCTCGGCGCGGTCGTGTGCCCAGAACGGCCGGAACAGGGAGGCGTCGGCGGGACCCTCGACCACGCCGAAAAGGTATTCGAGACCCCAGTCCGTGGATCCGTTCTCGGCCCAGAGCGGGTCGCCCTCGAAGTCGAAGAAGATGTCGCCGTCGTCCGGTTCGGGCAGTCCGCCGAGCGCCTGCGGGGCGTACACCTGGAACTCGGGGGTCCCCGAGGACTCCTGCCGCAACTGCAGGGCGGCCTGCGCGCGAAGCGATTCCAGGGTGCGCTCGGGCAGGCCCTCGACGCTGCCCGCGTGCGAGGCGAGGGCGTCGAGAGTGCCGATCCCGGCCGCGATCAGCCGGCTCCGCTGCGTCGAGCGCATTCCGGCCACCAGCAGCAGGTCGCGGTGCTGCTCCACCTCCGGGGTGCACGTGTCGCACCGGCCGCACACCGTGTACCGGGGGTCGCCCCACTCCGCGAGGGACTGCTCGTCGCGGTGCTCGTCGAGAATTCGCTCGAGCGAGGCGCGTCGCGCGGAGTACACGGGAACGACGTCGCCGAGCGAGTGCGCCGAGTCGCTGTCGTCGCCGAGCAGCAGGTGGACGTCCGGTGACGTCGGGATCCCGTTGTCGGCCAGTGCTTCCGCGTACGCGGCGAGCTGCAGCAGGGCCGACACCTTCGCGTGCCGTGACAGTTTGGTGTCGTACACGGCATACGTGTCGCCGTCGCGGACGAGGAAATCGCAGAAACCCAGGAAGCGGCCGTCGAAGAACGTCCCCTGGTACACGACGTCGGCGCCGCCGCGGATCGCCTCCACGGTGGCCAGGTTCGCCTCGAACAGACCCACCGAGGTGTATTCGGGACGGTCCATCGTGACCACCCCGTCGCCGTACTCGGCGCGGAACTGCTCGAGCCGGCGATGTTCGTGAGCATCGCCCAGGCTCGACGTCCGTCGCAGCATCGGGTCGTCGTTTACGGACGTGGCGGCGGAACCGGCCCCGGCGAGCCCGAGCGTGGCGTCCAGCCGGCGCAGCAACGCGAACTCGCAGGTGGCGGCCGCCGAGAGGTCGCTGGCGCTGTAGACGATGGTGTCGTCGAGGAGGAACACAGCTACGTCCCCAGTTCTGCCGGTGAGTTCACCCGGCCGATTGTGCCATCGGGGTGCGACAGAGCCAGAATGGCAGCCATGCCCTTCTTCGACGGCCACTCCGGACGAGTCCACTACCGGCACTGGAGCGCGGTGGGAGGACCCGTCGCGCAGCTGGTGTTTCTCCATGGCATGGGGCAGCACACGGGTCATTACCACCGGTTCGCGCGCGGACTGACGCCCGCCGGAATCGGGGTGTGGGGGATCGACCAGGCCGGTCACGGACTGTCCGAGGGCGACCATCCGGGATCCGTGGCGGACCTGGCGGAGGACGCCGCGCTTCTCACCGGCCTCGCCGGCAGACATGCGCCGGATGTTCCGCTCGTGCTCATGGGGCATTCGCTCGGTGCCGCGGTCTCGATGGAACTGCTCACGTCCGGTGACTCCGGTTTCCGGTGCGCGATTCTGTGCGGGACGCCGAAGACCGCCGCCGTGCAGCAGACGGCGGATGCGCTCGGGTCACTCGGGATACCGCTGCTCGCGGTCCACGGCGTGGACGACCGCATCGCACCGATCGACCCCGTCCGGGACTGGGCGGCGGGGATCGGAGGCCTCGAATTCCGGGAGTTCGAGGACGCCGGACACGACCTGCTCCACGAGAAGGTCCACACATCCGTGACCACGGTGGTCCGCGACTTCATCCTCGGCGCTGCGCGCCCGTGAGTCCTCGACCACTCACGGGCGGCGGAGCCGCTTACGCGTAGATGGCCTCGATGGCCGCGCCGTGCTCCTTGTGGATGACGTTCCGCTTGAGCTTCAGCGTGGGAGTGAGCTCACCGGTCTCCTGCGTGAAGTCGACCTCGAGGATGCGGTACTTCTTGATCCGCTCCGGGTTGGACACCTTCTTGTTGCCCTCGGCCACGGCCTCGTCGATCTCGGCGACCAGGTCGGGGTTCTTCACCAGTTCGGACACCGGGGCGTCGGCGGCCAGTCCGTGGCGTTCCTTCCAGCCCGGAAGGGTTTCGGAGTCGAGGGTGATGAGCGCGCCGATGAACGGCTTGCCGTCACCGACGACGAGGCACTGGCTGATCAGCGGGTGCGCGCGGAGTGCGTCCTCGAGTACCGCAGGTGCGACGTTCTTGCCGCCCGCGGTGACGATGATTTCCTTCTTGCGTCCGGTGATCGAGATGTAGCCCTCTTCGTCGATCGAGCCGAGATCGCCGGTGTGGAACCAGCCGTCCCGGATCGAATCCGCGGTGGCCTGCTCGTTGTGCCAGTACCCGCCGAACACGACGGGACCCTTCAGGAGCAGTTCGCCGTCCTCGCCGATCTTCGCGGCGTGGCCGTCGATCGGCTTGCCGACGGTGCCGACCTTCTGCGCGCGGGTGGTGTTCACGGAGATGGCGGCGCTCGTCTCGGTGAGGCCGTAGCCCTCGTACACCGGGACGCCGATGCCGCGGAAGAAGTGACCGAGGCGTGCACCGAGTGCGGCGCCACCGGAGACGGCGCGGTCGCACTCGCCGCCGAGGGCGGTGCGCAGCTTCGAGTAGACGAGCTTGTCGAACAGGGCGTGCTTGAGCTTGAGGCCCAGCCCGGCGCCGCCGTTGTCCTGCGCCTCGCTGTATGCGATGGCCGTGGCGGACGCCTTCTCGAAGATGCTGCCCTTGCCGCCGTCGTACGCCTTCTGCTTGGCGGAGTTGTAGACCTTCTCGAACACGCGCGGCACCGACAGGATGAAGTGCGGCTTGAACGCGGCGAACTGGTCGAGCAGCGTGGTGAGGTCGGCGGTGTGCGCGACCGTGACCTTGGCGTCGAACGCACCGAAGGAGATGGCGCGGGCGAAGACGTGCGCGAGGGGCAGGAACATCAGGGTGCGCCTGCCCGCGTACATCGCGTCGCTGAGTGCCAGCTTCACGGCCGCGGACTCCGCGTAGAAGTTGGAGTGGGTCAACTGCACGCCCTTGGGGCGGCCCGTGGTGCCCGACGTGTAGATGAGAGTCGCGGGGGAGGACGCGCGCACCTGGTGACGACGCTCGTGCAGCTGCTCGTCGGTGACGCCTTCGCCGCGCTTCGACAGTTCGTCGATGGCGCCGCCCTCGATCTGCAGGACCTCACGCAGGTCCGGCGCGGCGTCGGTGACGACCTTCAGCGCGTCGGCCTGCTTGGCGTTCTCGACGACCAGCAGCGACGTGCCGGAGTCTTCGAGGATCCACTTCGCCTGATCGGGCGCAGACGTTTCGTAGATGGCGACGGTGCACCCTCCTGCCGTCCAGATCGCGTAGTCGATGACGACCCACTCGTACCGGGTCGCCGACAGGATCGCGACGCGATCACCGAGCTCGACGCCGGAAGCGATGAGGCCCTTCGCGACGGCGGAGACCTGCTCCGCGAACTCCGCGGCGGTGACGTCTACCCACCCACCGTTGCCGGGGCGCTTGAACGGAACGAACTTCGGGTCTTCCTCGGCATGACGGAAGACCGTGTCCGCCATGGAGGCGTCCTCCGGAATTGAGAACGACTGCGGTACCGAGAATTCACGCACTATGACCCCTCCACTGAAACGACATGACGGATGTGCATTCGATCACATTTGTCCCAGTTTCGCACCAGGGTCGATGTCCGTTATGTGTATTTCTGTTCTGACCAGCGGAGATAAGTGTAACTTGGCGTAAACTGATAACTCAGGCAGCCTCTTCCACGCGGCGCGAGTTGGCCGACAGCCAGCGGCGGATCGCGTAGTTCAACTGGTCGGGATCGACACCGAGTTCGGTGGCGGTCGCCGCGAGGATCTCCTCGGCGAGGCCGTCGTCGGTGGCCTCCGAAATGCCGAGCGCGCCGCTGATGAACACGTCCGCCACCCGATTCGGCCGGACCCCGGGGATCCCGGCGAGCATCAGGAAGTGCGCCCACGTGACATCGCTGCTCTCCCCGCACACCTCGATCCACGCGTCGTGGATCTGCTCCAGGGCGGCTTCGTCGCGGGCGGCCTCGAGAAGGTCGTCGATGCTGTTGATCCGGAGCTGGTGTAGTCGCTCCGCCGCCAGCTGGATGTGGCGCGCTTCGATCGGCACACCGGTCGCGGAGTACCGCCTCTTGTACGAACCGACCTTGCCCGCCCACTGATCCGAGCTGCCCGCCTCCTCGAACGTGCGGAGAAGGTCGCGCGCGCCGTCGGTGAGGGGCTGATCGGGGTGCGCCCGCCGGTACGCCAGGTATCGGTCGACGACGGCGACCTCGCTGTGCCCGGCGCTCGACTGCACCGATTCGATGATGCAGAGGGCGAGGCTGTGCCGGTAGGCATCGGAGGTGACCCAGCCGGACGGGTCTCCCAATCGGTCGCGGCACGCGGTGACGACGGTTTCGACGGTATCGGCAGAGACGGTCACGAGATCCTCCAAAGGCAGTCTGTTCTGTGCTCTGTCCGGTGTATCGACAGGGCCTCCGGGAACGTTGCACTGGAGCTGAAGATTCCTCGAGAACCACCGTCAGTGGTGGGCCAGCAGGTCTGTGACCTCGCTGTCCGAGAGTTGATGAAAATCGTCGTACGCGTTGCCGACTCCGCCGAGATCGGCCGGAATGTACGGGCAGACCACCTCGTCGGCGGTCACGCGCAGACGTCCGACGGCCTCGGGCGCCGCCACCGGGACCGCGACGATCACGCGTGCCGCGCCCAGTTTCTTCACCGATTGGCACGCCACCGCCGCGGTCGCGCCCGTGGCCATGCCGTCGTCGACGAGGACGGCCGTGCGGCCCTTGAGTGACACGCGCGGCTTCCCGCCGCGCAGCACCCGCGCCCGCCGTTCGAGTTCGCGGCGCTCCTTCGCCTCGACCATGGCGAGTGCGGGCTTGCTGATCCGGGCGATGCGGATGACGTCGTCGTTGATCACCCGGGATTCGCCCTCGCCGATGGCGCCCATGGCGAGTTCCGGCTGCCACGGGACACCCAGTTTGCGGACGAGGACCACGTCGAGGGGTGCCGACAGCGCGGCAGCGATCTCGAACGCGACGGGGACGCCGCCGCGCGGCAGACCGAGCACCACCAGATCGGTGCCGCGCAGGTGCTCCAGTGCGGCGGCCAGTCTGCGGCCGGCGTCGGCGCGACTGGTGTACAACATCGAACGCTCCGTGATCGGGGAGAACGGTTCGTCTCCGACGCTACTCCCGATCGGGCCGTTCAGATCTCGCCGACGGTGAATCGGCGCAGGGCGAGGGCGGGGTTCTTCTCCCGCACCTCGGTGATCCGCTCCGCGCTGACCGCCGCGACCGCGGTGCCCACTCGCTCACCGAGCGAGGCGAGGGTCACGCCCATCGGATCGACGATCATGCTGTTCCCGGCCCCGGTGCGCGCGCTCTGGTCGGCGGCGGCCACGTACACGGTGTTCTCGATGGCGCGTGCCCGCACGAGAGTGGACCAGTGGTCCTCCTTCAACGGTCCGGGCACCCACTGTGCGGGCAGCAGCAGCACGTCGGCGCCCGCGTCGACGATGCGGCGGGTGACCTCGGGGAACCGGAGGTCGTAGCAGGTCTGCATGCCGAACGTGAGGCCGTCGACCGCGAAGGTCTCCGGGGCGCCGATCTCCCCGGCGCGGATGACGTCGGATTCCTTGTAGCCGAACGCGTCGTACAGGTGGAGTTTGCGGTAGGTGGCGACGATGTCGCCGCCGGGTCCGAGCGCGACGAGGGTGTTGGAGATGTGATCGTCCCCGGGCAACTGCTCGTTGACCCCGGCAATCAGGTGGACGTCGAGTTCCTTCGCGGTCGCGGCCAGCCCGCTGACGAACTCGCCGTCCAGGCCCTCGGCCGACTCGACGATCCGCTCGTCGGTTCTCGGCGCCGTGAACATCGCGTACTCCGGCGCCACCACCACCTTTGCGCCGCGGCCGGCGGCCTCGGCGGCGAGCGTGCGCAGGGTGCGCAGGTTCTCCTGCTTGTCCTGACCGGGAGCGAACTGAATGACAGCGACATCGACCATGCCGTCCACGCTAGGCGACGAGGTGCGGCAGGTGTCTCCCGTCCCGGTCGCCGCGTATTTCCGCGGCGTGGCGATGCACTGTGGACTCGTGCACTAAACTGCTGGTCAATGAGTGATATCGAGCGTGACCCCGAACCCCCCACTTTTGCCGACCTCGACATCGATGATCGGGTCTTGAAGGCACTGTCCGATGTGGGCTACGAGTCGCCCTCGCCGATCCAGGCAGCCACCATTCCGCCCCTCCTCGCCGGCAACGACGTCGTCGGCCTGGCGCAGACCGGCACCGGCAAGACCGCTGCGTTCGCGGTACCGATCCTCTCGAAGATCGACCTGACGCAGAAGTCGCCGCAGGCGTTGGTCCTCGCTCCGACGAGGGAACTGGCGCTGCAGGTCGCGGAGGCGTTCGGCAAGTACTCCGCCCATATTCCGGGCCTGCACGTCCTGCCCATCTACGGTGGTCAGAGTTACGGCGTCCAGTTGTCGGGGCTGCGGCGCGGCGCACACGTCGTGGTGGGCACGCCCGGTCGAGTGATCGACCACCTGGAGAAGGGCACGCTCGACCTGTCCAAGCTCTCCTACCTCGTCCTGGACGAGG
>NZ_LTCZ01000428.1:0-13036 GCF_001583455.1 Rhodococcus sp. LB1
CCGATCTCCGTCGCGACGGCGTCGACGAAGGCAGGCGGCCTGCTGGCGGACACGACGATCCGTGGTCGTGCCGGGAGTTGTTCGGTATGCACCGCATGGCTGTCGTCGTCACTGGCATACACGGCACCCAGTGCCGGTTGCGCGACCGCTGCCGCCGTGATGCCCCGACCGCGTTCCCACAGCGCGACGTGCACGGCCCAGTCCGAGTGCCCGGGCAGTCCGTACTCCTTGGAACCGTCGAGCGGGTCGATGATCCACACCCGCGAACTCTCCAGCCGCGACCGGTCGTCGGCCGACTCCTCGGAGAGAATCGCGTCGCCGGGTCGCTCCGCGGAGAGCTTGCCGAGAATGAACGCGTCGGCGGCGACGTCGCCCCGCCTGCCCAGTTCACGCCCGTCCGCCGATCCGAGTCCCGCGGTGCGGATGTCCAGCAGCAGGGCACCGGCACCGGAGGCGATGTCGGCCGCGAGTCGTGCGTCAGTGATCACGTCTCAACAATTCCATAATTCTCTCGGCTTGTTCGGTCGGCGTGCCGTCCCCGGGCCGGAGGACGAGTTCGGCGTTCTCCGGGGCCTCGTACGGGTCGTCGACCCCGGTGAATCCGGTGATCTCCCCCGCGCGGGCTTTCGCGTACATGCCCTTGGGGTCCCGCGCCTCGCACTGTTCCACCGGCGTGTCGACGAACACCTCGACGAAGTCGAGCCCGGCGGCCCGGTGCTGCTCGCGGACGCGGTCCCGGTCGGCGCGGTACGGGCTGATCAGCGACGCGATCGCGACCACCCCGGAGTCGGCGAGCAGTTGTGCCACGGCGCCGACGCGGCGCACGTTCTCGGCGCGGTCCTCCGCACTGAAATCGAGGTCGGCGTTGAGACCGTGACGCAGGTTGTCGCCGTCGAGCCGGTAGGCGGGCACCCCGGCCGCGACCAGGCGCCGCTCGAGTTCCACCGCGACCGTCGACTTTCCCGACGCCGACAGCCCGGTCAGCCACACCGTGCGACCTCGTGTCGCCCGCTCGTCCCGCGAGACGGCCGCGGCGTGCCACACCACCTTGGAACGCGACAGCGTCGGCCCGGTGATCATGCCGGCGGCGACGGTGTTGTGGGTCGACTCGTCCACCAGGATGAAACTGCCCGTCACGTGGTTGCGGCGGTACGGGTCGAACATCAGCGGCTGCGACGTCCTCAATTGGATACGGCCGATCTCGTTGAGCGAGAGCGACTGTGCGGACTCGTCGCGGTGCAGGGTGTTCACGTCGAGACGGTAGTCGAGCCGCACGACGGACGCCCTGGTGGCGCGGGTGGTGTGCAGCAGCGTGTACCGCGCATCCGGTGTCAGCGAGGACTGTTCGCTGAACCAGCAGACCATCGCGTCGAGTTCCTGCCCGACGAGCGGACGGTTGTTGGGGCGGCACAGCACATCTCCGCGGCTCACGTCCAGTTGGTCGGCGAGCTGCACACACACCGCCGACGGTGCGAACGCCTCGTCGAGGCGGGTTCCGCCGGGACCCCAGATGGCGCTGACGGTGGAGGTGAATCCGGACGGCAGTGCCACCACCTCGTCGCCCGGCTTGAACACGCCGCTGGCGACCGTGCCTGCGTACCCGCGGAAATCGTGCAGCGCGGAATCGGTCTGGCGCTGCGGCCGGACCACGTACTGCACCGGGAACCGCGCGTCGATGAGGTTGCGGTCGGAGGCCACGTGCACCTGCTCGAGGTAGTGCAGCAGCGACCCTCCCTCGTACCAGGGCATGTTGACGGTGCGTTGCGCGATGTTGTCGCCGCGCAGTGCCGACACCGGAATGAACGTGAGGTCGTGGACCTCGAGCTTGATCGCGAACTGCCGGAATTCCTCCTTGATCTCCTCGAACCTGTCCTCGGACCACCCGACGAGATCCATCTTGTTGACGCACAGCACGAGGTGCGGAATTCCGAGGAGGCTGGCGATGAACGCATGGCGGCGCGTCTGCTCGAGGATCCCCTTGCGGGCGTCGACGAGGATCAGGGCCAGGTCGGCGGTCGACGCACCGGTCACCATGTTCCGGGTGTACTGCTCGTGCCCCGGGGTGTCCGCGATGATGAACTTGCGGTGCGGTGTGGCGAAGTAGCGGTGCGCGACGTCGATGGTGATGCCCTGCTCGCGTTCGGCGCGCAGACCGTCGGTGAGCAGTGCCAGGTCGGCGTGCTCGTCGCCCCGTTCGCGGCTGGTGCGTTCGACTGCCTCGAGCTGATCCTCGAAGATCGCCTTCGAGTCGTACAGCAGCCGGCCGATCAGGGTGGACTTGCCGTCGTCGACGCTGCCCGCGGTCGCGACCCGGAGTAACTGCGGCATCAGAAGTACCCTTCCTTCTTGCGATCCTCCATACCGGCCTCGGAGATCCGGTCGTCGGCCCGGGTGGCCCCGCGCTCGGTCAGCCTGCTCGCGGCGACCTCGGTGACCACGGCCTCGGCGGTGGTTGCCGACGACTCGACGCAGCCCGTGCACGTGGCGTCGCCCACGGTCCGGAAGCGGACGAGGGCCTCGTACGGCTCGTCACCGGGAAGCAGGGTCAGAAACCGGGTGTGCGCCAACAGCATTCCGTCGCGGGGCACGACCTCCCTGCGGTGCGCGTAGTACAGGGGCGGCAGTTCGATCTTCTCCTCGCTGATGTACTGCCAGATGTCGAGTTCGGTCCAGTTCGACAGCGGGAACACCCGGATGTGCTCCCCCTTGCGGTGCCTGCCGTTGTAGAGGCTCCACAGCTCGGGGCGTTGCGCCCGCGGATCCCACTGCCCGAACTCGTCGCGGAAGCTGAACACCCGCTCCTTCGCGCGGGCCTTCTCCTCGTCGCGGCGGGCGCCGCCGAAGATGGCGTCGAATCCGTTGTCCCGGATCCCGCGCAGCAGCGCCGTGGTCTGGAGCCGGTTGCGGCTGGCCCGCGGACCCGTCTCCTCGCTGACGCGGCCTGCGTCGATGTCGTCCTGCACGCTGGACACCACCATCCGCAGGTCGAGGCGGTCGACGGTCCGGTCGCGGAACTCGATGACCTCGTCGAAGTTGTGGCCGGTGTCGACGTGCATGACGGCGAACGGGAGAGGTGCGGGCCAGAACGCCTTGGCGGCCACGTGGAGCATCACCACCGAGTCCTTGCCGCCGGAGAACAGCAGAACCGGACGCTCGAACGTGGCGGCCACTTCTCGGAAGATGTGCACGGCTTCGGCTTCGAGCGCGCCGAGGTGGGACAACTCGTACACGGGCGGTGCGGTCATGGGCGATTCCTCGTCGCGAGTGCCTTACCGGTCACTGGTCCATATTTGGACCAGCTCGGTCGAAAATGATTGCACCTCCGAGAATAGAACGTGTTTCAGATTGCGGTCAATGCCCGTTCGTCACCGCGGCCGGCGGCCGCCCACCTCCGCCGTGATCGCATCCGCCGCCGCGGCGAGAGCCTTGCCTCGCCGCGCGATGTCGGACGGCGCGAGTTCGGTGCCGACATAGAGCGTCAGGACCATGGCCTGATGGCCCTCGGCGTCGTACGTCGGCGCGGCGATGAGGCTGACGGGGTGCGGTGCGGCGGGGTCCGCGTGCTCGGCGTCCAGGTAGACCCGCTCCCCCAGGCTGGACACCATCTCACCGAGCACGTCGCGCAACTCCGGCGGCAGGTCGTGCGCGGCGACCCCGGCCATGAGCGTGTGCAGGCGCTGACCGACGGGAGTGAGCGTCTCCACGAGATACCCGGTGCGGGAGCACTCGTAGACCACGGTGCGCAACCGGTCGCGGTCGAGGCGCACCGGCAGGGTCGGCTCCCGGCGCAACCACGACTGCAGCGCGTCGTCGCCGTCCCACAGCACGTACATCAGGCCGACGGGCGGCGCGAACGGGTACATCTCCCCCACCTTGGCGGCCGCCCGGACACCGGGCGGACTCGTCAGCTCCAGGACGGCGATACGGTCGCCGACCACCGCCGACGCCGTGCACGTGGTCCGGAACTCCTCACTGAGTACGGCGAGATGCGTGCGCGCCACCGGGCCGGCCGCGAATCCTTGCTGCGCCGCGCGGCCGGCCGCGATGAGTGCAGGCCCGAGGCCGTACGTCTTCGTGTCGGGATCCCGGACGAGATAGCCGCCGCGGGCCAGTTCGGTGAGGATTCCCAGGCAGGTGGGCTTGCTGATATCGAGTTGCCGGGCCAGCTCCGACAAACCGAAGCGGTGCTCCTTGCGCGCCACCAGGAAGTCGAGCACCTGCACCACACGTTCGGTAGGCGGCGACCGTCGGCCCTGCGCCCTGTCGGGCGTCTCGTTCTCGTGTCCCATTGACCACTCCTTAGAACACGTTCTATTGTCGGTTCATCAATGTTCTACCACGCAGGTACATATTTGTACCACCCCCATCGTGAGGAGCACGGTGTGCTGACCGACCCATTCGCCGACGCCATGGCCGAGGCCGAGAAACTGATCGAGAGCGCCCCCCACATCCGCACCGAACAGGATCTGCTGGAGGGCTACCAGTACCTCGCCGGCGGCATTCTCGCCACGACGCACGCAGCCTGGGCCACCGAACGGTCGCACCCGACGTTCATCTCGGGCACCGGCCCGTACATGAAGATGGGCCTCGACAACCCCGACACCCTGTACTTCGGCGCGCGGATCGACGACGACGTCGAATACGTGGTCACCGGGCGGCGCGGCACCACGGCGGACCTGAGCTTCCAGGTGCTGAGCGGAAACTACACGGCCGCACACGTTCCCGGCAGCGTCACCGCGTTCGACGACCGGGAGATCGACATCGCCTCCGACGGCTCGTTCGAGGTGCGGTTCGGGCCCGGCGGGAGCGCCGGCAGGCGTAACTACTTCACCCTCGCACCGGGTTCGTCGCAACTGGTGGTCCGGGAGGTGTACAGCGATTGGAGTCAGCATCGCGGCACCATCCGCATCGCCAGGGCGGATACGACGGGTACGGCTCCGGGTCCGCTCACGCGGAAAGCCGTCGAGAAGCGCTACGCCCGCGCGGGCACAGCCCTGGTCTCCCGGGTGAAGACGTGGCTGCAGTTCCCGGAGTGGTTCTATCTGAACCTGCCGGTGAACACGATGACCGAACCGCGGCTGACGCCGGGCGGCCTCGCCACGCAGTACTCGTCCGTCGGGCACTACGAACTCGCCGAGGACGAGGCCATCGTCATCACCGTCCCGAAAGCCGACGTGCCCTACCAGGGTTTTCAGCTGGGCAGCATGTGGTACATCTCCCTCGACTACGTCAACCACCAGACCTCGCTGAACGTCGTCCAGTCGCAGGTGGATCCCGACGACCACATCCGACTCGTCGTCAGCGAGCGCAATCCCGGCGTGGCCAACTGGATCGCCACCATCGGGCACCTCCGCGGCTACCTGCAGTTCCGCTGGCAGCGCGTCTCCCGCGAACTGACCCCGGACGACGGTCCCCGCATCGAGGTCGTGAAGTTCGACGAGATCCATCGGACGCTGCCGTTCTATGATTCCAACAAGATCTCGCCCGAGGACTTCGCCGAACGCATCGCCGCACGCCAGGCCGCGGTCGCCGACCGGATGCTGGGGTGAGCGCGGTGACTACTCCGCAACTCCTGCAGGACAAGGTGGTCGTCATCTCCGGCGTCGGACCGGCCCTGGGCCGGACCCTCGCCGTCCGCTGCGCCGACGCCGGCGCGGACGTGGTGCTGGCCGCCCGCACCGCGTCGCGTCTCGACGAGGTGGCCAAGGAGATCATCGCCGTCGGCCGACGCGCGGTCACCGTCCCGACCGACATCACGGATCAGGCATCGGCCGAGAATCTGGTGTCCGCGGCCGTCGACGCGTACGGCAAGGTCGACGTGCTGATCAACAACGCGTTCTCGGTTCCGTCGATGAAACCACTGGCCCGCACGGAATTCGACCACATCCGCAGCAGTTTCGAGCTGACCGTGCTCGGGGCGTTGCGGCTGACACAGCTGTTCACCCCTGCACTCGCCGACGCGAACGGAGCGGTGGTGAACATCAATTCGATGGTGCTCCGGCACTCCCAGGAACGGTACGGCAGCTACAAGATGGCCAAATCCGCCCTGCTCGCGACGTCGCAGTCGCTTGCCACGGAACTGGGACCACAGGGAATCCGCGTCAATTCCGTTGCTCCCGGCTATATCTGGGGAGACACGTTGAAGCAGTACTTCACGCACCAGGCCGAGAAGTACGGGACGACCGTCGAGCAGATCTACGAACACACCGCCGCGAACACCGATCTGAAAAGGCTCCCCACAACCGAGGAAGTGGCCGACGCCGTGATCTTCCTGGCCTCACCGTTGGCGAGCGCCGTGACCGGCCAGTGCCTCGACGTCAACTGCGGCGAATTCCATCACTAGCGACGAGAACCGGAGCATCATGAGCGAGCGCACCACCGTCGGCACGGTCGAGGACCTTCACGCCTCGGCCACCCGCCTGACCGGCCTCACCGACTTCGGCGTGGACGACTACACCGAGGCCCTCGGCGTCCTGCTGGACTCGTACCACGTCGACGAGCAGCTGACCCCGCTCGGCAGCAAGGTGTCCCGGGTGTTCCTCCGCGGCGCCCTGGTGGCGCGGCTGCTGAGCGAGGCGGCGTGGAAGCAGAACCCCGAGCACGCGGACGTGCGGATCGAGCGGCCGATCTTCGTCACCGGGCTTCCCCGCACGGGGACGACGGCGCTGCACCGGCTGCTCACCGCGGACCCGTCGCATCAGGGCCTGGAGATGTGGCTGACCGAGATGCCCCAACCCCGTCCGCCGCGCGAGACCTGGGAATCGAATCCCGTGTTCCAGAAGATCGAGGAGGGTTTCAGCCGCCACCACATCGAACGCCCCGAGTTCATGGGCGTGCACTACATGTCGGCGAGCGAAGTCGAGGAGTGCTGGCAGCTGCTGCGGCAGACGTTCAAGTCGATCTCCTACGAGTGCCTGGCGTCTCTCCCGACATATTCCCGCTGGCTCGAAGGCCAGGACTGGACGAACGCCTATCAGCGGCACAAGAAGAACCTGCAGCTGATCGGGCTTCCCGATCGGGACCGCCGCTGGGTGCTGAAGAACCCCAGCCACCTGTTCGCGCTCGACGAGTTGCTCGCCGTCTATCCGGACGCCCTGATCATCCAGACCCACCGGCCGCCGCGCACGATCGTCCCGTCGGTGTGCAGCCTGGCGGAACAGGCGACGGAAGGGTGGTCGGAGAAGTTCCGGGGCAGCGTCATCGGTGAGAGCCAGCTCGAGCTGTGGGCCCGGGGGCTCGAGCAGTTCACCGCCGCGCGCACCCGGCACGATCCCGCTCAGTTCATCGACGTCGACTACCACGATTTCGTGGCCGATCCGCTCGGCACCGTCGAAGGGGTCTACACGCACTTCGGGCTCGAACTCAGCGCCTCGGCCCAGTCGGCGATGGAGGCGATGCACGCCGAAAGTCGCAGCGGCGACCGCCGCCCCTCCCACAAGTACACGCTCGAGGAATTCGGGCTCACGGCCGAGCAGGTGGACGAGAGATTCGCGAACTATCAGTTCAGCGCGACCAGCTGACGGGATAGTCGAGGATCGACGACGCCGCCCGCGCCGCGATCAGCGGCCTGGGCGACAGCGGCAGGTGGACGACCGGAGACGGCCGCGGTCCGGGCTCGGGTTCGCGCTCGGGCTCGGGCTCCGGCTCGGGTTCCCGTTTCGTGCCGCTGCCGAGGTCGAGTGTGTCGAGCAGCGGCATCAGTTCGGCGGCGATCCGATCTCCCACCTGCGCGAACGCTGCCTCGCCGAGGCCGACGGGGTCGCTGATGTTCGCATCGTCGATCTCGCCGTACTCCCTTCGGGCGACGGCGAGTTCGGCGACGGTGCGGGCACCGGTGTCGGTGGCGATCCGGCGAGCCTCGCGAAGCGTGAACGTGCAGTGGCTCGTCCCGAGGAGCAGTTCCATCGAACGGTCCCGGATCTGCTCGGTCATCGCGAGGACGAGGTCGGCGCGTTTGATCATCTCTGGCCGCAGGCGACGCGCTCGGAACCCGTCGGCGCTCGCGCCGAGGCCTTCGATGACGCGGGCGGCGACGGGTTCGACCGGAAAGCCCACGAGGGCTCGGACACCGGCGCTCTCCGCGGTGAGGTGCGGCAGACCGTGGGCAAGCGCGTACGCGTGCGTCAGCCGCTCTGCGATCGGTGAGCGGCAGACGTTCCCGCTACAGACGAACAGAACGTGCATGAGGGCACCCTAACCAGCGAGTTCGCCTTCGCGCGCGGGCAATTCCACTGGCCGAGCGGTCTGTTTCCGACATTCACCTACCCTTGGTGAGTCGTTCACCCACTGGATTCCTCGTGGCCACCTCGAATCACGAACGCCCAGTTCACGGCGATCGACGCCGGAGTGTCGCCACGTACGCGATCTACGTCACATTTCCGGGTGGGTGCGGCACCGTCGCCGGGTTTCCGAACCTCCCGGCGCAGGTCGTCTGCCCACAGCAGACAATTGCCGGTCCGGCACCGGCGCGCCGGTAGTAATGAAGGCATGACCACAGCCGCACTACCCGACCTGAATTACCGCGACCTGTTGGCGGACAGACTGTTTCGCCAGCGCACGATCCTCCTCACCGGCGAGGTGGACGACGCCATGGCCGAGCGGGCCTGCTCCGAACTGGTGCTGCTCGCGGCCGCCGACCCCAAACGCGACATCGTGCTGTACATCAATTCCCCGGGCGGCTCCGTCTTCGCCGGCCTGGCCATCTACGACACGATGAAGCTCGTTCCCAACGACGTGGTGACCGTCGCCATGGGTTTCGCCGCGAGCATGGGCCAGGTACTGCTGTGCTCGGGCACCCACGGCAAACGGATCAGTCTGGCGCACAGCCGCATCATGATGCACCAGCCCTCGGCGGGCATCGGCGGCACCGCCGTCGACATCGCCATCCAGGCCGAGAGCCTCGAACGGATGAAACGACAGTCGCAGGAGATCCTCGCCGCCGAGACGGGGCATCCGGTCGAGCAGATCGCCGAGGACAGCGACCGGGACCGGTGGTTCACCGCCGACGAGGCCCGCGACTACGGGATCGTCGACCGTGTCGTGTCCTCGTTCGCCGAGATCGCCCCGCACACCACCGCCCCGAGAATTGGATTGTGAAGCCATGTCCCAATACACCATTCCCCACGTCATCGAGCGCACCCCGGCAGGCGAGCGGTCGTTCGACATCTTCAGCCGACTGCTGAACGAGCGGATCGTCTTCCTGGGCACCGAGATCGACGACGGAGTCGCCAATGTCGTGATGGCACAGCTGCTCCACCTCCAGGCGGACAGTTCCGATCAGGAGATCGGGCTGTACATCAATTCGCCCGGCGGCTCCACGACGGCGATGCTCGCAATTTACGACACGATGCAGTTCCTCCGACCGACCATCGCCACGTACTGCATGGGTCAGGCCGCATCCGCCGCCGCCGTGCTCCTGGCGGCGGGAACCAAGGGACACCGCCACGTCCTGGCCCACTCCCGGACGCTACTGCACCAACCGTCGACACAGGGCAACGGCACGATCTCCGACCTGGCGCTTCAGGCCGCGGAAATCATGCGGGTCCGTTCGCAGACCGAGGCGATCCTGAGCAAACACACCGGTCAGACCGTCGAGCGCCTGCGGCGGGACACCGACCGGGACCGCATCTTCACAGCCGAGGAAGCGATCGACTACGGCCTGGCCGATACGCTCGTCGCGGCCTGACGGAAGGCGCTAGGCGGCGAGCAGCGTGGGCACCTGCCGGTTCGGGCTCCTGGTCGCCGGGTTCCGGTTCGTCGCGCCGAGCCGGCGCCCGGACCGGAACAGCAGGTGTTCCACCGGCAGACCGAGCGCGCCACACACTGCGCGCAGCATTTCCGACGACGGCTCCTTCTTCCCGCGTTCGATCTCGGAGAGGTACTGCTTCGACATGCCGACGGCGGCGGCGACGTCCTCGAGGCTCCGATCCTGGTCCCGGCGGGCTTCGCGGAGCACTCGCCCGTACAGCTCACGCACCAGCGGCTCCTCCCGTGATTGCTCGGGAGCGGCTGTCACCAGCGTCAGTCTGCGCTGAGCTTCCATACCTTCGGAGTCTTCCAGACGACGCACCCGGACGGAGTGGCGTTCACCGACAGCGGACAGCCGATCAGTACCGCCCGACGGCGAGCGCGACGTTGTGCCCGCCGAAACCGATCGAATTGCTCAGTGCATAGTCGATGCGCTGACGGCGGGGCGACCCGGCGACGACGTCCAGGTCGATGGCGGGGTCCTGGTTGTCGAGGTTGAGGGTCGGCGGGACGATCTGTTCGCGCACCGTCAGGACGGTGAGGATCGCCTCGAGGGCTCCGACCGCGCCGATGGAGTGCCCGAGTGCCGATTTCGGTGCGTACACCGATGCCTGCCCGGCGACGGCGGCGATCGCGGTGGCCTCGGAGGCGTCGCCGACGGACGTCGAGGTGGCGTGGGCATTGACGTGATCGACGTCCGCGCCGCTCAGTCCCGCCGTGTCGAGCGCCTTCCGCATGGCGCGCGCAATTCCGGCGCCCTGCGGATCGGGTGCGACGATATGGTGAGCGTCCGAGGTGATTCCGGCTCCGAGGATCCTGCCGTGGATCTCCGCGCCGCGAGACCTCGCGTGTTCCTCGGATTCGAGCACGAGCACCGCGCCGGCCTCACCGAACACGAATCCGTCCCGGTCCCGGTCGAACGGCCGCGATGCCCGTGCGGGTTCGTCGTTGCGGGTGCTCATCGCGCGCATCATCGCGAAACTCGCGATGGGCACCGCATCGATCTGCCCCTCGACCCCGCCGGCCACCACCACGTCCGCCTCGCCGGTGGCGATCAGCCGCCAGGCGTGCGCGATCGCCTCCGATCCGGACGAACACGCGGACACGGGCGCGAACACCCCAGCCTTCGCGCCGATCTCCAACCCGACGGTGGCGGCGGGACCGTTCGGCATGACCATGGGAACGGACATCGGCGAGACCTTGCGGTACCCGTTCGCGCGCATCGCGTCGACGGCGCCGACCAGGGCGTCCCCGCCGCCCAGTCCGGTGCCGATCGCGACGGCGAGCCGCTCGCCGTCGACGTCGGGTGAGCCCGCGCTCGCCCAGGCGCGCCGGCCGAGGACGAGGGCGCTCTGCTCGACGAACGACAGGCGGCGCTGCTCCACGCGTGACAGGTGCTCGGCCGGGTGCGCCGTGAGCTTGCCACCGATCCGGACGGGAAGGTCGTAATGGTCGACGAACGGCTCGTCGAGCACACCGATTCCGGACCGGTTGCGCAACAACCCTTCCCACGTGCCGTCGACGTCGTCGGCGATCGACGTGATGGCGGCGAACGCCGTGACCACCACCGGGCGTCCGGTATCCCGCATTTCTGAAGCAGTCGTTACAGTCATGCCGTCATGAATACCTGTACCGTCCGCTACAGTCAACCGCATGGCCCGCCCCCTCGACCACGCCAAGCGCGCGCAGCTCCTCGCCGACGTCGTCGGCTACATCGCCGAACACGGACTCGCGGACCTGTCGCTCCGGCCGCTCGCCGCCGCACTGGGCACGAGCTCACGCATGCTCATCTACTACTTCGGCACCAAGGAGGAGCTGCTGGTCCAGGCTCTGGCGACGCAGCATCCCGGCTTCTCGTCCCTGTTCTCCGAAGTCTCGGACCGGGACGGGCTGCGTGCGGGTCTCGCGGAGCTGTGGACGTCGACCACCCAGGGCGAGTCGTCGGTCAGCACGAAGATTCTGTTGCAGGTGATGGGGGTGGCGAGCGTGCAGCGGGGCCCGTTCGCCGAGTTCGCCACCTCGGCCATCCATACGCTGATCGACGCCGTCGCCGACGCGATGATCCGGTGCGGGATCTCCGCTCCGGATGCCCGCGAGAATGCGACGGTCGCGGTGTCCGGGCTGCGGGGAATCCTCCTCGACCGCTTGGTCACCGGCGACGTGGCGCGGACGGATCGATCGGCGTCACGACTGATCGAGCAGGTGGTTGCCGAGTAGTTCGTCGACGCGCTCGGCCGCCTCGTCCGGGATCCAGTGGCTCACGCCGCGGAACACCTCGTAGGCGTACGGGCCGTCGACGAAGCGTGCGGTCAGCTCGGGACCTACCGGCCCGATCGCCGTGTCGCCGTCGCTCCACACGAAGAGCGTGGGCACCCGGACCTTCCGGGACGCCGATCGTGGTGCGATGAACGGCATGGCCCGATACCAGTTCAGGGCGCCCCGGGCTCGCGTCCGGTCGCGCATGGGTTCGAGGTCGCGCTTCGCCCCGTCCGCAGACTGACCGCTGGCGCGCAGCGCCCGGTAGCCGTAACCGTCCGAGGCGATCACCCGCTCCGGAATCCACGGCAGCTGGAACGCGAACATGTACCAGGACTTCAGGATCTGGCGACTGGTGAGCATCGCCCGCACGAACGCCGCCGGGTGCGGCACCGACAGCGCCGTGAGCGTGCGGACCCGGTCGGGCCGTTCCGCCGCGAGACCCCAGGCCACCGCCGCGCCCCAGTCGTGCCCGACGACATGCGCCGGACCGAGGCCCGCCTGGTCGATGAGCGCGACGACGTCCGCGACCAGTTCCGAGGCGCGGTACGCCCAGCGGGCGCGGGGCCGGGCCCCGGCCGAATAGCCGCGCTGGTCGGGCGCGAGAGTGCGGAATCCCCGCCGGTGCAGCAGCGGCGCCAGTTCGTCCCACGAGCGCGAGTCCTGCGGAAATCCGTGCAACAGCACCACCGGCGTGCCGTCGATCGGGCCCTCGTCGCGGACGTCGAACACGAGCCCGTCCCGGGTGAACGTGCCGATCCGTTCCGTGCCGCTCATCGGACGGCCGTCTCACGCTCGCCGCGGTCGGCGGCCGACGCACCGGCGCGGAGGAACCGTCCCGTCTTGGTGACGCCGAACCCGCCGGTGAACTCCCCGTCGCGGTAGACGAGCCTGCCGTTGATCACCGTCGCGACCGCAGCGCCGTCGCTGCGGTTGACCATCCGGCGCAGACCGCCGTACTCGGGGACCTCGGCCTCGAACAATCCGTCCACGGTGGCGTCCAGACCCGCCGGATCGATGACGACCAGATCGG
>NZ_LTCZ01000429.1:0-33438 GCF_001583455.1 Rhodococcus sp. LB1
GGCGGGTGCGGCTGACCGCCACCATCCCTAAGCACCTGCACGGCCGGGCGATCACCGACTGGCATCTACCGACTTTGGTCCTCGACCACCGGGGCTTGCTTTGGCGGTGCGCGGCGACCGAACTCGTCCCTTCAGGTGATCTGGATTCGGCCACCGTGGCGGTCGGGGTCGATTGGTCTCCGTCGACTCTAGGTGCCGCCGCCATTACCGTCGAAAACCCTGACGGGCTGTCCTCGGACTACCGAGCTGGACCTACGACGACCGCGGCCTCGGAATCAAACTGGCGCGCCTGCAGGCCGAAGGGCAGATGCTGCACCGCAAAGCCGCCCGGTTGACACGACTAGCCGCCACCGCCCCACCGGAGGTCCGCGCCCAGCTGGAGGAGAGGATCGCAATCCTCGACGAGCATCGCACCGCGGTGGGTATCAAACCCGCGGCGCCACAGAGCGATACGGGTAGCCGTGACACACGTCTATCTCCAACGCCCGCCACACCAATGGCAGATAGTACGAGATCTACGTAGACGCTAGCCTTGGTGCGTTCTGCGCATACGAGCACACTACCCGGCTCCAACGAGACCCTGTGGCCGGCACCGCCTAGAATTTGGGTGCACAGTTCCGCAGACGCGGCAATTTCGAGCGCGGAGAGTGGCAATGCAAGCTGGAACGCTATTCGGCAAGTACCGGCTGGACCGTCCGCTGACGGTGGATGTGAGCGGCGAGGTCTGGGCGGCGTTCGACACCGTCACGTTCCGGCACGTCGTGGTGCGGGCACTGCCGCCGGACGCTTCCGAGGACGACGAATTCTGCGATCGGTTCGAACGGGAAGCCGGCATCGCGGCGCACATCCGGAACCCGCACGTGGTACCGATCCACGACTTCGGGCAGATCGGAAACCGACTCTTTCTCGCGACGCCGACGACCCAGGGCACTAACCTGCGGACGCTCCTCCAGTCCACCGGACCGATGGAGGTATCGCGCGCGGTCGGCGTCGTCGAGCAGCTGGCGTCGGCGCTGGAGGCAGTGCGCGCGGCCGGGCTGGTCGAGCAGGAAGTGTCCTCGGCGAACGTCGTCGTGCAGGACGGGGGACTGATCCAGCTCACCGACGTCGGGCTCCCCGTGATTCTCGGCGCCGCGTCGGGCGTCTACGGGCTGACCTGTGTGTTGTACGAGTGCCTCACCGGCGAGGTGTTCCCGACATCGGAGATCCCGACGCCGCCCGTCGGCATGGCCGCCGTCATCGCACGCGGAACGGCCGTCGACCCCGCGCGGCGCTATCGGTCGGCGGGCGAGCTGGCCGCTGCCGCTCGCGTCGCGGTGCCACCGCAACAGCCTGCCGCCGATCCCACTCCCGCGGACCCTGCGATCGCCCGGAACCGCCGTCTCGTGGCCGCGGGACTTGCGCTCGCCGCGATCATCGCGGTCGCGATTGTCGGTGGCGTGATCATCGGGTCGGGAGCGTCATCGCCACAGGTCGCCGTTCCTACGCCGTCGTCGAGCGCGGCCGGGCCGGCATCGCCGTCGTCGTCACCGACCGCCACGGCGAACCCGACCGCTGCCGATCAGGTGCCGCCGGTGCAAGCACCAGCACCGACTCAGGCGCCGGTGGCGGAGGCTCCCATTCAGGAGGAGGTCATACCGGCACCGGCACCGCAATCACCACCGCTAGTGCCGACACCCGCACCGCCTCCGGGAGCGTCCGCTCCGCAGGTGCTGCCGTGCTACCCGGGTTACGAGCACACCCCGCCCCCGGACGGTCCGTGTCTCCCGCCCGGCTCGCCACCGGCGAATGCGCCTGCACCGGCACCTGTGCCGGCCCCTGCGCCCGCGCCTGCCCCGCAGGTGCTGCCGTGCTATCCCGGTTACGAGCACACCCCGCCCCCGGACGGGCCGTGCTGGGCTCCCGCGGGCCCGTGAAGTCTCACCGACGATTGTCGGTGTCGATCCATGCGTCGTAGACCTCGCTGACAGCTGCAGCGATCGCTCGGCCGTGCAGTGTCCGCGCGGGTCGGGACTGTTCGATCTGGATTCCGCCGGCAGCGTCAATGGTCAGGCGGTTGACGAGGTTGGATGGAGATTCACCGCTATGTCGTTCTCCGGGTTCGGCGACCCGAACACAGATTCCGCTTCCGTCGAGTGCCTGCGCGATCGCGTTCCGGATGTCCGCCTTGCGCCGCGCGGGTGCGAGGCCGCCGATGAGGACGTCGTTTCCTCGGTAGCCGTGAAACGACAGCGCCCACTGGAATCGTCTCGCTGACAGGGTGCGCAGAAGCGGAAAGCTGTGCACGCTGAGATCGCTCGAAGAAATGTGCCATGAACGATATGCGTTGCCGACCGGTCGCCACCCTTTACACGCCCACAGCGTCGAATCGCGTGATCCGAGCGAAGCAACGACCTGTTCAGCCTGCTGATCCGTTCGGGTTTCGATGGCGCCACCGTGCGGTGCAAGGACCACGAGACGGTGATGTCGCCCGTCGTCTTCGAGCCGCTCGATGAACTCACCCTCTTTTTCGGCCTCTTCCTCGGTCATCGCCGGGGCGACGCACCGAAGGTCGAGAATCACCGTCTGTCCAGGCTCCGCGCCGAGCCGACGACAGCCCCCCTCCGTTATCCGGATGGTGTCGTCTCCTTCCGTATCGGCATTGGGGATCAGTGTGAAGAGTGCGGTCGTTCCCCTGTGGTTCACACGAGCCTGCTGACGCGGCTGGGCTCCGATTCGGGTCAGCATCCGCGGGTGAATCCCGATGCGTTCGCCGGCGGATGCGCTGGTGGAGCGATCGCGACTGACTGTGAGGCGCAACGTCATCGAAACCTGCTGAAACGGACGCTGTTCGAACACCTACTCAGGTTAGGCGAGAATCAGTGGCGGGTGCGGTCGAAACCGGCAGCCACCACCGATCTCGGCGCGCGAATCCGGTGACTCGATGAGCCCTTGTCGGCAGTCCTCGCGCGGCGAAGACTCGAATCCATGAGTAATAAAGCAGTGGTCAGTCTCACCACCGGTCTCGAGGACGCCGAGAAGGTGACGGTTGCGTTTCTGGTCGCGGTCGGCGCGGCGGAACAACAGCGCGAGACGCTGATGTTTCTCACGAAGGAAGCGGTACGGCTCGCGCTCGACGGCACGATTCACGGCGTGGCCTGTGAAGGTTGTCCGCCCCTTCCCGATCTGGCGGCACGATTCGAGACCGCGGGCGGCATCTACATGGTGTGTCCGATCTGCTTCGAGGCCAAGCACCTCGACAAGGACGCACTGGTATCCAATGCCGAACTCGCCGGGACGGTACCGATGTGGAAGTGGATCGGCGACGAAGGGGCGGTCACCTTCAGTTACTGACCGCCGGAACGAGCGGGGACCCGGGGCCAGTTACACTGCGCGCGAATGTAATCGTCGATTCGATCAGGGATCACGGGGGGCGGGACTGGCAGTGACCGACCGCTACGTACTCGTCGACACCGACACCGGCATCGACGATGCCCTTGCCATGCTCACCATTGCACAGCACTCCGGAACCGAGATCGTGGGTGTGGGAACAGTGTTCGGGAACTGCACCGAACAGCAGGCCGCGCGGAACGCCCTCACCGTTCTGTCCGTCGCCGGCCTACGCGATGTTCCGGTGTGCATCGGACAACCACGTCCCGGGCCACCACCTGCCGCCGATTCGCCACACGGACTCGACGGACTCGGCGACCGCGGATATCGGCCACCACCGGGCGTGGGTCCGGCGCCCGAGTCCGCCGTCGACCAACTGCTCCGCGTTGCCGAGGACCGGCCCGGGGCGGTAGACCTGCTGTGCCTGGGTCCGCTGGCCAATATCGCCGCCGCCGTCACGCGCGACCCGCGGGTCCTGACCCGCTACCGTTCGGTCACCATCATGGGCGGCATGGGACCTGCCTCCCGTAAAGGTGTCGAGGCCGCAGTACAACCACAGTTTCTCGAGAAAGGCGACACCAACACCAACCACGATCCAGTCGCGGCTACGGTGGTTGCTGCAGCGCCTGGGCAGATTACGTGGGTGGGAATGAATGTCACCGGCCGACTTCGATTGGCCTGGGCCGATCTCGTTGCTCGTTCGGCGGTGGGAAGGACGGCGACCTTCGTCCGCGACATCACCGAGGACTATCACCAATACTGCACCAGCACATATCGCGTCGAGGACCCGATCTACACCGCACACGATTCCGTCGCAGCCGCTGTGATGCTCGACCCCACGGTCGTGCTGTCCGCCGCCGACGCTCGACCCCGGGTGCTCCACGAGGACGGCCGCGCCGCCGTGTGGGGCGTCACTCCGGTACGGGGGCCGGCACACCGATTCGTGACCGACCTCGATTACCGTTCGATCAGGGCGCGGATCGCCACCACGCTCGATGCTGATATTCCCCGATCGGGTTCGGCCGGCTAGCAGTGCCCGTTCGTCATCGGTCGGTATTCGACACGGCGTCGACGCCCTTCATACGAAGGCGTCGAGCAGATGCAGTTCCTCCGCCACGATCAGATCGACCTCTTCACTGGTCAGACCGGACAACAGATGTGCCGCCAACATCGCTCTCACCTCCTCATGTGCTCCTACTGATACGTCGAATCGGCGATCGCGATATCGACAAGCGGAACACATTTTCGGTAGGTAATTTTCGGCTTCGACCGCAGGATCCCGCTCTCGTCCGAAGTGGTGTGGGAAACGTTCGCTGAAGCGACTACTCACCGTCGACCGGAAATGCATCCGCACCCGGTGCGGACGGATCGAACGGTGGCGGGTCGGCCGGATCGAATCCACCCCGCACCGTCGAGCAGGTTGCCCCCGGTTCCGGGTAGGTGTTCGGGTTTTGTCGCAAGGCCGCGAGGAAGTCGGAGATCCGGCGGTCGTGGACGTCGTCGAGTTTCAGTTGGTGACCCCACGACTGCAGGGACACCGCCGAATCGAGACCGGGGTACGGCGACATCAGGGTGTACGGCTGGCCGTCGACGTTCTCTGCCAGCGCCGCGACGTCGTCGTCGTCCAGCCGGTCCGGGTCGTAGGTCACCCACACGGCGCCGTGTTCGAGGGAGTGCACGGCGTTCTCGCTGCGGATCGCTTCGGGATAGACAATGCCCGTGCACGTTGCCCAGTACTGGTCGTGTGCGCCGCCGAACGGGGGACTCTGGTCGTAAGCCACTCGTTGCGGTGCCTGCACATGGGCGGCGGGCGGATAGTCGATGGTGACGATCCCTTCGATCCCCAGTGACGGGTCAGGATTGTCCGCGCTCGGCGAGAAGTCGTGGGCCTTGCGGCCCTCGTCGGCTCCGGAGGTCAGCGCGTAGGCGACGACGGCGACCGCTCCCACGACGACCACCACGGCGGCGAGCAGCAGCCAGGGCAGGCGACGCCGCAGTCCTGGGGACGGTCGAGATTTCGGGTCCGCGCTGCGGTCGTTCGTCATTGCCGATCCTTCGTCTCACCGGGCGCCCTGACCGCGCTTCCCCATCTGCGAAGCATGGTAGTAGACAGCGAGGTAACGCCCGGTTCCTCGACGGTGCTGAGATCTACCGCCGGGCCATTGCTGCGATTCGCAGATCACGGGTACGAGCCTGGTGCGCGATCATCAGGATCCGCGCCTTTTCGGCGTCGCCGCCCTGCACGGCGGTCAGGATCTCGCGGTGCTCCGTTTCGATCTGCTGCAGATTGGAGGCGGCCTGTGCTTCCTCCGCGTCGTAGACCCGTAACTGCGCGTCGAGTCGGTCCATCAGCTGTGCGATGGTCTGATTGTGAGCCGCGCTGCGAAGCGCGCTGTGCCATTCGTTGTGTAGCGCCAGGCTTGTCGAGGGATCGGGTGATTCGATCGCCTGCTCGAACAACCGGCTCAACCGCGCCAGGTCCAGTTCGGTGTGGCGTGTCGCGGCGGAGTAGGCGATCGCGGACTCGAGTGCGATCCGTGCCTCGCAGATCTCGAGTACCTCCTCGGGGGTGCGCTCGCGCACCCGGTACCCACGCGGCGCCTGGACCACCAAGCCCTCGTATTCGAGTCGCTGCAACGCTTCCCGGACCGGTGTGCGGGACAGTCCCAACTCCGCGCCGATGGTCGCCGGTATCAACATCGTCCCGGGCCGGTCGGCGCCGCCGGTGATCCGCTCACGCAGCTGTTTGTACGCCGATGATTCTCTCTCCACCGAGTTCCCCTGTCCGGGCACGAACGCCGTGCCACGAAGCAAGCCTTACCAGAGGCGAGCAACCGAAGTAAAGAGTTTGAATCCATGTGTATACAGATGCAGACAGAGATGTGCAGTCGTTCGTAGGCTCCTCCGCGTCAGCACAAGGAGAAGCCATGAATATCCACTCAGCACGGCGAGTCCGTGGCCGGGAATCAGCAGCCGCCGGATCGGACGTCGTCGGGAATGTCTGAGACGCAACTTGCCGCACCGCGCCCCACCCGGGCAGAGCCGACGGGGGAGGATCGTCGTCGGCCGCGGCGTGCCGCCACGCGACACCGACTTCAACCGTCGGTGTTGCTGCCGTGGGTGGTGCCGGTCCTCGTGATCCTCGGCTGGCAGTGGGCGTCCTCGACCGGGGCGATCTCACCCTCCATCCTGCCTCCGCCCAGCAAGGTCCTGGCCACGGCAGAGCAGTTGTGGACCGCCGGAGAGCTGCAGCGACACCTGACGGTCAGCCTGCGCCGAATTCTGATCGGGTTCACCCTCGGTGCCTCGATCGGACTGGTGCTCGGCTTCGTCGTCGGGCTCTCGAGAATCGCCGAGGGGCTGGTGGACCGCACCCTGCAGATGCTGCGTGCGCTTCCGCACCTCGCCCTGGTCCCGCTTCTGATCGCGGCGTTCGGTATCGGTGAACTCCCGAAGGTCGTGCTCGTCACGCTGGGTGTGATCTTTCCGGTGTACCTCAACACGGTCGCAGGAATTCGCACCGTCGACCCGAAACTCGTTCAGCTCGGCGAGTCCTATGGGCTCGGTCGCGGCGCCCGAATTCGCGACATCATCGTTCCCGGAGCCATGCCGATGATTCTCACCGGCATCCGATATGCACTCGGCGTCGCCTGGTTGACGCTGGTGATCGCCGAGACGATTGCCACCAGTGAGGGCATCGGATTCCTCGCTCAGAACGGCCGGGACATGCTGCGCAACGACCGCATCGTTCTCGCGATCCTGCTGTACGCCGTCGCCGGACTGCTCGCCGACCAGATCACCCGGCTGATCGAGGCCCGTGTCCTGCGCTGGAACCCCCACTACCAGGGAGGAAATCGCTGATGCCTGCAACCAACCTCGTCGGCCTCGATCTGGTCGGCATCGGCCACCGATACCGTGACAAGACCGTTCTGCACGATGTCGACCTGACCGTCGAGCCCGGTGAGTTCGTCTCGTTCCTCGGCCCCAGCGGGGTCGGCAAGTCCACACTTCTGCGGATCATCGCCGGGCTCGAACAACCGACGCACGGCGTCGTCGAAACCACCGGCGGCACCTCGGGCGGCACGATGTCGCGGATGATGTTCCAGGAGGATCGTCTGCTTCCGTGGCGGAACGTCCTGGACAACGTGCAGCTCGGAACTCGGCACCAACGCGAGCGCGCACTCGAGCTGCTGCACGATGTAGGTCTGTCGGGGCGTGAGAAAGACTGGCCGTCAGAACTTTCCGGAGGGCAGCGTCAACGGGTTGCGCTGGCACGGGCGTTGCTGCACCGGCCTCATGTCCTCTTGCTCGACGAACCGTTCGGTGCCCTGGACGCGATCACCCGCGTGGCCATGCAGCAACTTCTCGAACGCGTCCTCGCCGAGCAACCGAGGACGGTTCTGCTCGTGACCCACGACGTGGAAGAGGCGCTCGCACTCTCCGACCGCGTGCTGCTCCTCACCGAACAGGGCATCACCCGCGATCTGAGGATCCCGCACGCCCGGCCACGACACCGCGGAGACGCCCAACTCGCGGCCTGGAAAGAGGAGTTGCTCGACGGACTCCTCCAGGCAGACACCGCCCTCTCCTCCCGCTAGCCCCAGTTCCCGAGTCCCACTTCCCTGGTCCCACTGGAAAGGCCCTCACCCTCATGTCACCCCGCGTCACTTCACAACCCCGCGCCCTCGATCGGCGAGGATTCCTCAGGGCCGCCGGCGCCGGAGTCCTGGGCCTGTCGGCCCTCTCGTTGACCGGCTGCGGTGCGTCGGCATCCGGCGCAGCGGGCGGCCCGCTGACCGAGGTGCGATACGCATTGATCGGCGACGGGAAGGCTGAGCCCGGCACGATCCTGCGCAACAACCTGGGCGGATTCGACCTCACCAAGGACCTGGGGGTCCCCGTGCGGTGGCCGTCGGGTTTCCCGGCTTCGCTCCCGGTGATGGAGGCCGTCAAATCGGGAAGTGTCGACTTCTCCTTCGCCACCGCCACCGCGGTGATCTACGCCATCGGCGGTGGTGTGCCGATCGTTCCGCTGGTCGCCTATCCACTTCCCGCCGACGAGGTCGACATCCTGGTGCCGCGGGGATCGGACATCAGGTCGGGTGCAGATCTGCGAGGGCGCAAAGTCGCGGATCATCGCGGCACCACCGGAACATACAGCCTGGTGAAGTATCTGGAATCGGTCGGCCTCACACTCGAAGACATCGAGTACGTCAATCTTCCTGCCGCAGATGCGGAGGCTGCCTTCGCGGAGGGCAAGGTCGACGCGTGGATCAGTTGGCAGCCCACCATCGAGTTGGCCAAGCGGAAACACAACGCGGTCGCGCTTCCCGCTGTGAAGACGTACGACTACGCCTTCTTCGTCGCGAGTGAGGACTTCGCATTCAACCACCCGGATGCCGCCGCCACACTCGTCCGGAACGTGCGCGATGCGCAGCGCTGGATCGACGGCAACCCCGAGGTGGCGGTCTCCGCTTTCGCGGAACTGGGTGGTTTCGGGAACAGCGATCTCGAGGAGCAGGTATATCTCGACCTGGTGAAGGCGAGACGTCTGTCCTATTCCGGTGCAGGAGAATTCACTGCGGTGGATGCGGCAGCGATCAACGGAACCCAGGACCTCGCGGACAACTTCCACGACCTCGGCGTGTACCCGGACCGAGTCGACGTGACAACCTGGCTGCAGGACTCGCGTTTCGACTCGATCAAGTCAGTTGTCAACCAGGCCCTCGCGAAGTAGGTATCACCGCACATGTCTCCCTCTCGTATGCATCTGGCCGCCTTCGTCACCGCGGGCCCGGGTCGGCCCGGCGGCTGGCGGTACCCGGGATCGGTTCCCGGCTGGCTCAGCGCCGGCTACTACCAGAACATCGCTCGCACCCTCGAGGACGCTCGTTTCGATCTCGCGTTCTTCGCCGACATCCTCTCGGTGCCCGACCGCTTCGGCGGAAGCCCCGATTCCCAGCTACGCAACGGCGCACTCGGTTCGATGCGACTCGACCCGCTTCACGTGCTGTCGTCGATGGGTGCGGTCACGTCGCACCTCGGCCTCGCCGCCACGGTCTCCACCACGTACGCGCAACCGTTCACCGTCGCCCGGTCCTTCGCGACCCTGGACCACCTGACCGAGGGGCGTGCGGCATGGAATGTGGTGACCTCATTCCAAGAGTCGGAGGCGCGAAACTTCAACCGGGACGAGCAGTTTCCCCGTGAACAGCGATACGAGCGGGCCGACGAGTTCCTGGAGGTCGCGGGAAAGCTCTGGGACAGCTGGGAGGACGACGCGCTTGTCCTCGATACCGAACAGCCGTTGTTCGCCGATCCGGATCGAGTGCACCCGATCCGTCACAAGGGTGACTGGTTCACCGTGCAGGGGCCGCTCAACGTCCCCAGGCCGCCGCAGGGCTACCCCGTGGTGATCCAGGCCGGCGCGTCCGCCAAGGGCAAGGACTTCGCGGCACGGTGGTCCGACGTGATCTTCTGCAGCCACGCGTCCCTCGAATCCGCGCAGGACTTCTACAAGGAGATCAAAGAACGGGCCGCCGCTCACGGCCGCGACCCCGAGGCTGTGAAGATCCTCCCGTCCATCGCGCCCGTAGTCGGGGCCACGACGGCGATAGCGCAGCACACATTCGAAGAACTCTTCGACCTCGTACCGCCCCTCGGTGGATTGTCCACACTCGCTTACCACTTGGACGTGGACCTGTCGACGTTCCCACTCGACGAGCGACTCCCGGACGTCGAGGTTCCCGGCGTCGAAGGCCACTACCAGGAGGTCAGGGAGATGACCGAGCGGGAGGGGCTGACTCTGCGCGAGCTCGGGAAGCGCTACGGCGGTCGTGTCGAAGGTGGATTCATGGGCACGGCAACAGAAGTCGCCGACGGACTGCAGGAATGGTTCGGACAGGGAGCCTGCGACGGATTCATGGTGCAGGCGCCGTATCAACCGGGAGGGTTCGAGGACTTCACCCGCCACGTGGTTCCGGAGTTGCAGAAGCGAGGACTGTTCCGCAAGGAGTACGAGGGGAGCACCCTGCGCGAGAACCTCGGGCTACCCCGAGTGCAGAGCGGGGAGTGGGCCAACCGGGTGCGTCGAGCCGCCGAGGCCGCACGGTGACTTCCGACGTCGCGGAGGTGTCCGGGCACACGGTGTCCGGGGTGCCGGGACGATTCATCCTCGATGCCCGCGAGAACCACCTCGTCTCGGATTCGCGGTTCGGCCCGGCCGAGGCCGTCCAGGCCGGCGAACTGCTCCTGGCAGCGATCGTTTCGTGCGCAATGGCGAACATGCAGTCCAACGCCGAGGCCGACGACATCGGCGTCGAGCACATCGAGGTACACGCATCTCATCGACGGGGTACGGCCGACCCGACCCGCTACGACTTCACCGAAGTGCGCATCGAGATTCACGGGGTGGACCAGCCGACGGCCGACTCACTGGCCGCGAAGTTCGCGGCGTCCTGTCCGATCTACAACACCATCAGGCGGGGAAGTGGAATCGAGTTGACCGTCACTGCCCACTCGGATGGCGCGGGAGGTTCAGAGTGACGGGCGTGGGCGGGAGATCGCGGTGTCGATCACGGCGAAGATGTCGCGCTGTGGAACCGTGTCGCCCGCGCCGGCCGTCTGAGCTGCCTCGATCAGATCATCGGTGAGACTGTCGAACAACAGTGCCGTGCGGGGGTCGGTCCGGTGGCCGGGACTGTCGAAGACGCGCAGCGCATCGACCGCGTCGCGGTACCTGCCGAGCCCCTCGGGCGCCGCGCTCACCTGCATCGCTTGCACGTTCATCGTGCTCAGCTCCGAACCATGCTGTTGGACAGCCGGGCTTCGTTCAATGCTCGACTGGCGGGATCGCAGCGGTACTGACCGGTAGTGGTGTGCCGGTAGCCTGGGCCATCCTTCGCGACGGCGTGCCCGCAGTAGCGGCATTCGTGACCGGACTGTCCGATGCGGATGGTTTCGATGGTGGGATACGTGTTGGTGCTCATTGTTCTCGTTCGTCGGTGTGGTCGGTGATGTCTGTGGAAGTGGTGGTGAACGGCTCCGGTGGACTTCGCGGCGCCACTGCCGTCGGCCGCGTCATGCGTATTCGGCGAGGGGCTCGGCCGAACCGACGTGGGCACGCTCCAGTGCCTCCCAGACGAGGTCGTAGCGCTTGAGGGTCATCTCGTCCGCGTTCGCGAGCAGGGCGTCGAGGAGGGAGTGCGGATCGTCCTGCCAGGAGTGCAGCGCGGCCGCGACGGTTCGGTTGGTGAACAGACCCGATTGAGCAAGGGCGTGACCCCACTCGTCGAACAGACCGCTGTGGATGCGTTCGACAGCGTCGTGGTCGAATCCCTCGGCGACGAAATCACGCGCGAAGGTTGCCGTGACGTAGTCACCGCAGGTAATCGGTTCGGCATTCATCGGTGCGAGCACCCTCCGTCAGTGGCGGCGTCGGACCAACGGGCGACCCCGGTTCGTGAGTATGAGACAGGTCACATCGTCGCCCACTGCGGGGACATGGCGCATCGGCCGAATCACCGGGGGGTATACCTATCTTCTGGCCCTCGCCGCCCGCGTCCGGCGGGGACACGGACCGTTCTGCCTGGTCACTGCGTCTCGCCTCGGAAGGAAGCTCCTATGACCGTCACGGACTTCGATGTCCTCCCCAACCTGCGCGACCTCGGCGGGCTTCCGCTCGCCGAGGGGCGCCGGACCCAGGCCGGGGTGCTCTACCGCAGCGCTCTGCCGGCACCGGGCGACGCCCGCCCGACCGCGGTCGAGGAGTGGCCGGCCCGCACCGTCGTCGACCTGCGCAGTCCCCGGGAATTCGCGACCCGGGCGCATCCGCTGCGGTCGCAGAAAACTGCCGTGCACCAGATCTCGCTGCTGTCCGATGCCGAGGTCGCAGCGCCGAAACACGGCGCCCGGCTCGCCGACATCTACCTCGGGATTCTGACCAACGCGGGGGAGCGACTCGTGGACGTCCTGCAGGTGGCAGCCACCGCGCCGGGCCCGGTGCTGCTGCACTGCGCCGCAGGCAAGGACCGCACCGGGGTCGCGGTGGCCTTACTGTTGCGCACGGCCGGAGTCGAGCCCGACGACATCGTCGCCGACTACGAATCGACCAACGAGCACATGGACGCCGTCCTGGCCCGAATTACCCGGTTCGCTCCCGAGCTGGGCCAGGCGCATCCGAACGACCGCGATCTTCGAGGTGCCGTCCCCGAGGCCATCGAGGGTGTCCTGGCCCGTTGGGACGCCCACCCGGGTGGCGTGCACGCGTGGCTACGGGGGCGCGGAGCCACCGACGAGACGATCCGACTCTGGATCGCGCGTTTCGCCGGGTGACCGGCGGACCGGGGCGCAACGCAGTTCGTCCGCGAGGATTCAGTGCCCCACCGCGACTCTGATCCGGTCGTCGTGCAGAGCATCGGTGATCTTGCACCCGCCCTGGCGGCCGAGCAGTGTCCTGCCCAGCAGCGCCACCCCCCACGGGCCTATCACCCAGATCGGCCAGGGGTAGATCATCACGCCGGTAGCGAGCGAGACGATGCCCCAGATCGCGACGTTGATTCCACCTGCGGCGAGCCAGGCGAGCCACTCGATCCGCTGGTGACCCGGGATGCGGCGACGCGAGGGGCGGATCGTCGGTGGCCCGGGCCGCGCGGGGGTAACTGCCTGGGGTGCCGGCGGAAGATCACGCAACACCTGATGCGCCTGCTGCTGGGTGGTCGATCGATATACCTGTGCCACCCGCTGGTCGAACTCGCCGATGGTCAGTCGCCCGGCGGTGAGGTGCCGCCCGAGTTCACCGACGACTTGCTCGCGTTCGGAATCGGATATCCGGATGTTGTCCGCGTTCTGCATCGGACCCTCCTCGGCGTTGACATTCCACTGTGGAATGTCGCTACTACAATGATCGATATGCCACAGTGGAATGTCAACCCCCGACTGCGCGAAGGACCGTGCCATGGCCGAACGCCCCCTCAACGCCACTGCGGCATCGCTCCTCGGGTTCCTGCACGAGGGATCCAAGACCGGATGGGACCTGGTGGTGACCGCACAGGAACGCATCGGCAAGTTCTGGTCGATCACGACCAGCCAGGTGTATCGGGAGCTGGCCGCGATGGAGCGTGCCGGGTTGATCGAGGCGGGGGAGCGAGGCGCCCGCGAGCGCAAGCCCTACACGCTCACCGAGGACGGTCGCCGGGCATTCGCGCAGTGGATCGAGCGCGACCCCGGCCCGGAGAACATCCGCTATCCGATGCTGCTCACCGTCGCGTTCGGCGCGCACCTTCCGCCCGAGAGGTTGGCCGCGATGCTGCACTCACACCGCGCAGCGCACGAGAGTCAGCTCGCCGAATACGAGCGTGAGGCCGCAGTGCACGGATCCAACCGATTTGCGCTGGCCACACTCGACTTCGGGATCGTGTACGAACGTGCCGTACTCGAATGGTTCGATCGCGTCGGGAACCGTCTGGGGCAGGGAGGTCCCTGACGGTCCCTGCTCGCCGGGTGCGGGTTTCGGAGAGTCAGCCGATCACGCCGTCTTCGGCAACGACAGCGGTCGGCAGGTCCACCCGTCGTGGAGGGCCGGCTTCGTCCCAGATCACGGTGACGAACGCCGGAAAGACTATTCGCCACGAGCCGCCGACGGGAGACAACGCGCTCGCGGCGAAATCGGCCCATTCCTTCGGCAGCAATGTCACGGGTTCGTCCTGCAGCCATTGCGGCGTGGGAATCCGGCGGTTCTGCTCCTCGGCGAGATCGACGACGAACCGCACGTCGGTGGCGGTACCGGTTCCGACGTTGCGGAGCCGGAACCGGTCGACGGGTCCGCGGATGCGCTGGACTTCGAACTGGACGTCCTGCCGCTGTGGGAATTCTCGCTGCGCGGCTTCGGCGATCCGGGTCAACGCGGTGACCTGTTCGAGCGCCGCGTCCAGCGCAGCCTCGGCCTCGCGTCTGGCCTGATCGGCGAGGGTTGCCTTCCGCCACGCTGCGGCAGTGGTGGCACCGAACAGCACCGCAGCCGCCGCGCTGACCCACGATGCGGTTCTCATGCGCGGAAACTTACCCGAACGCATATCGGCGAGGCTCGCTGGTGATGTTTCCACGAGCGGTGACACGCCGGGCGATGGTCAAGGGTTGACGGAGAGGAACACGTAGGCAGCCAGCAGCACCAGGTGGACGCCACCCTGGAGGCGGGTGGCACGGCCGGGGACCACCGTCAGCATGCCCACCACCACGGTGATTGCGAGCAGCACGACCTGGGTGGGACCGAGACCGAGTAGGAGGGGGCCGTCCAGCCAGATCGAGGCGACGGCAATGGCGGGGATGGTCAATCCGATGCTGGCCATCGCCGAGCCCAGGGCGAGATTCAGGCTGATCTGGATTCGGTTCCTCTGCGCCGCCCGCACCGCGGCGAGGGTTTCCGGCAGGAGTACGAGCAGTGCGATGACCACGCCGACGATCGATTGTGGCAATCCGGCATCCTCGACCGCGTCCTCGATCGCGGGGGACTCGACCTTCGCCAATCCCACGACTGCGCACAGCGCCAGCACCAGCAGGGCGAGGCTCATGCCCGCCATCCTGCCCGTCGGGGGTGCGGCGTTCCGGTCATCGACGTTCAGAGGTTCATCGGCGATGACGGGCAGGAAGAAGTGCCGATGGGGTCCGGTCTGGGTGAGGACGAACATCCCGTACAGAACCAGCGAAGCCACTGCCGCGAATATCAATTGAGCCGAGGAGAATTCGGGGCCCGGCCGGCTCGTCGTGAAGGTCGGCAGCACCAGGCTCAAGGTCGCCAGCGACGCCACGGTCGCCAGCGCCGCGCCGGTACCCTCCGCATTGAACAGCGCGACCCCGTATCTGCGTGAGCCGACGAACAGCGACAACCCCATGATGCCGTTGACGGTGAGCATCACCGCAGCAAATACCGTGTCACGGGCAAGCGAAGCGGTCGCCGGGCCACCCGAGATCATCAACGTCACGATCAATCCGACCTCGATGACGGTGACCGCGACGGCGAGAATCAGCGATCCGAACGGCTCGCCGACTCTGTGCGCAACCACCTCGGCGTGATGAACAGCAGCCAGCACTGCACCGACCAGCACCACCGCCACGACGAGCACCAGAACGGTGCCGATGTCTCGTCCCCACGTCACGCCCAGCACCGCGACGGAGACCGGAGGTATCACCAGCGGCCACTCTGCCGTAACCGACCGCCACCCGAACGCCATGATTAGACCTTGCCAGCTGCATCCGCTCACGTGCACGGCAATGCGGAACCGCGATCAATCACCCGCGGCGAGAACCAGCCGTGAGTCGCCCCGCGTGGCCGCTCCGATCCTGGGTGAATCGGCACGACACGGTCGAGGTGCACTGTGTCCAAAGATTATTCGGTTTCGGCGATCGACGCGGCGACGTCCGGCAAACGCCGATGGTGGCCGCCGGGTCGCGTCGAGGTACCAGTCGGCGAAGTCCGCGCCCCGTTCGGAAACGCGTCCTCCGCTCGGCCTTCGATCGCTCACCTGGTCCATCCTGGCCCGGGGACTCCGGCATTTCCTTCCATGCACCCTCGAGGTCACGCAATCGGCACGATGCTCGCTCGTGCCTGGGCAACGCCGGGTCGAGGTGCGGTCGCTATGCGCCTTGATCGAGCCGAGCGTGTCAGCTGAGCGCCTTTGCCTTGAGGACGTCGAACTCGGCCTGAGTGATGGTGCCCGAGTCGAGCAATGCCTTGGCGTCGGCGATGTGCTCGGCCGCGGACTTCCCGGCGACCTCCCTGATGTAGTGATCGGTCGCCTGCCTCGCCGCAGCCTGTGCCTCGAGGTGTCGTTCCGCCATGCCGGGGCCGCGGGCGATCAGGTAGACGAACGCAGTGAGGTACGGCACCACGATCAGGAAGATGATCCACAGGGTTTTGACGATGCCGGACATCTTGCGGTCGCGGAACAGGTCGCCGAGGATCTGGAACAGAATCATCAGGTACGCGACGAACGCGAACACGAGCAGCGTGTACCAGAGCAGGTCCCAAAATGAATCCATCATGTGTGAGTCTCCTTGGAGGACGGCAGTCCCGCACGTGGACTGCCTAGGTGGAGCAGATATCGAATGTGCACGCTCGCCAGGCCAGCATTCCCCTTTCGAGGGTCACCTCGTCCGTGGTTCCCGGGACGCCGACCGTTCCGAGCTCGCCCGGCGCGGCCGCGATCTCGTCATCGAGATCGAGCGTTCTCGTGGGTTACCAGGATCCATGCGGACTCGTCGCTTTCTTCAACCACTCCGTTGCTCAGAATTCTCATCTATCGTCTGGAGCCAGGCCAGGATGGTGCTTCCCTCGCAACCAGTCCGGAATTGAGGGCAAATCTCGGTATCTCGACAGGTCGAGTCTAGAATTTCCGCGTTGTCGTCGTCTCATCCGTGGCGGGTGAACACTTCGCCCGCGCAAATAAGTGAGTGAGCCTCTGTCACTGGGCTGGATTCCCACGACCTGCTTACTTCTCTCGAGGAGATTGCACACGATCGCAAGAGACCACACTTCCGTGAACCGCCGAGATGACACCACGGCTATGTTCGGGCCGACTGGGTTCGGGTGAGTGCGGCCTGCGTTGCGGCCTCGACCGTCATCACGATGAAATCGCGTCGGCGCGAGTCCCGGTCGCGACCACGCGGGAGAGGTGTCGAAAACAGCCGGTCTGCGGTCTGGAGGGCTACCCAGCCGTCGACGAGGGTGATCACGGTGATGAGCAGTTCCTGGGCGTCGCTCTCGGAAAGTTCGGGGACAGCTTCCCGTGCGCTGGCGACTATCGCCTGAGCGTGCTTCTGTCGCGATGCTTCCGCGACAGGTGCCTCGAGTTCGAGTCCCTCCCAGAACAGCAGTCGGGTGAAAGTGGGGTGCTCGCGTTGGTAGTCGAATCGGCGACCGGCGTAGTCGGCGATGGCGGAGACCCCGCGACCGGACAGTTCGACAGCGGCCAGCGTGGTTGCGAGTTCATGTTCGAGGACCGCGCTGAAGAACGCTTCCTTCTTGCCGAAGTACTGGTAGATGCGCTCTTTGTTCACGCCTGCTTTGTCGGCGATCCGATCGACACGAGCACCGGCCAGACCGAACGAACTGAATTCTGCAACTCCGCCCTCGATGAGAAGTCGCTTGGTTCGTTCGGTATCCCATGCCACGGCTGGATCCTACGACAACTCCAACTGTCTGGTTGCAATCTGCCTGTCCAGCCCCTACGGTCAAAAGGCAACTGAATAGTTGGAGTTACGAGAAGGGCTACCTCGGGATGGAATCTCTTGCTCTCGCATCTACGGTGGTCGAACATCTCGCTCCGACGACCACGAAGCGCCGGCCTCCACGAACGGGACGTGCCGACCGGCATGCTCGGGATCTCGGGCCGGTGAGGGCCCCGTCCATCCACTTGCGGGTGGTCGTCACCTGGGTGTCCATCTTCCCGCTCGTCACGGTGGGCATGACCGTCATGACCTTGTCGGGCCCGATCACGGCCACCTGGCCGACATGGCTACGGGCTTTGTCGCTCACCGGTGTCGTCGTTCCCACGGCGGTGTATTTCGTCGTGCCGCGCGTGCTTGCCCTGTCCGTCCGGTGGATGAGCTGGCGGCGCCGACGCTCTGCCGCGGCAGAGCCCTGTGAATATTGATCGGGTCGGCGTCGGAACAGTAGTTCGCGGTGCCGATTCATGTCAGAGGAGCGGGGTATGTTCTCGTTGCGACGAAAGAGGTCGCCACTCACACCCACGTATCCGAGGCATTCCGGCTCGGGCGGATACGAGGTGCAACCGCGCCTCGTATCTTGGGGAGTGGCGACCTCTCTCGGCTCGCCACCAGCTACTCGTGGTTCTGACGTGCCGGATCAGGCCTGCTCGGCAGCGACTCGCCCCGATTTCACCGCGGCGACCAGTGTTGCGTGATCGGCTTCGGTCTGATCGGCGTAGCTGACGGCATACCGTCCGATCACCTCGTCCAGTTCCGTGTCGCCGGCGAAGTAACCGGCGAGCACCCGCGGATCGAGCGAGCGGGTATGTGCACGCGCGAGCAGGGCGCCGGCGAGCCGGCCGTAGTCGTCGAGATGGTCTTGCTCCAGACCGGTTGGATCGATGTCCCCTTTGAGATTTCGGAACTGCCGCACGATGTAAGGGAGGCCGTCGATCGTCGTCCAGCCCAGCAGGATGTCCGATTCCGCCTGCACCAGCCGGGCGCCGTGCACTATCCGCTTGCCCTCGTGTTTCGGCTCGTCGACCGGTAGGAACGCCGACAGTGCGGACGGCCGGGCCTGTTTCAGCTGAAGCACGAGCACCTCGTCCCGATTTCCGTGCAGCAGGGCGATATAGCTGCGCAGACCCACGCTGCCGGTTCCGACGATCCGGAACGCGACGTCGGACACGGCGAATCGGGTGATCAGGTTCCTGCGAGACTCGCGCAGTGACTCGACATAGAGTTCCAGACCATCGGTCACGGCATCGGCGGTTGCGCGGTCGACGTGGGTGAGGACCGGCGGGTCGTCGATGAACCGTCGCCGGCGGATCCCGGTCTCGTGATCCTCGAGGTGGGCGGTCCACTTCGCCGCCACCTTCTCGCTGGTATTGCGTCGCGCTTTCTGCGCGGCCTTGTCGAAGTCGTCGAGCAGAGCGTCGGCCTTGGCCCGCTCGAGCACCGACTTGTCCGGCAGCGCATTCCAGGACTGAAGGAATGGCAGTTCGGCGAGATCGCGGATGGTGCGCCGATACGATTTGACGGCATCTTCGGCGGCCTCGATGCAACCGTTCTCGGACACACCGCCTTCGCGTCCGGCGAGGACCAGGCTCGCGGCGAGGCGTTTGAGATCCCATTCCCACGGACCTGGGACGGTCTCGTCGAAATCGTTGATGTCCATGACGATTTGACCGTCGGGTGTCCCGTACAGGCCGAAGTTGGCCGCATGGGCGTCGCCGCACAGCTGCGCTGTCAATCCGGTGACCGGAGAGGTGGCGAGGTCGGCCGCCATCAGGCCGGCGGCGCCGCGGAAGAACGCGAACGGGGAGGCGATCATCCGGCCGATTCGCAGCGGAATCAGATTCGCCAGCCTTCCCTGGTTACTGGCCTCGACGAAATCGAGCACATCCGGCCGTCCAGCGCCGACCGCGGCGCTCTCGTGCGCACTCGACGGCACGGTGGCCTGCAACGCGTCGCCACGCGCGAAGACGTCGTCCGCCTCGATCTGGGTTCGCAGGTCGACGGTTCGCGCTCGATTCTTCGTCACGTCGGCGACACTATCCCAGCCTTTTGTGTGCGCGTCGGTGCCGACCTCCTGACTGCACCCTTAACGAGCGCGTCGAGCGGTCCTGGAGTGGAACGAACAGACGCTTCCGCTCGACCACCGCGAAGCCCAGTGAGGTTGCAGATGGCGGCGCACCCGTCCAGGGAGGTTGTAATCCCAGGCCCTCGCGGCTATCCCCTCGTCGGTGTCATCCCATCGCTCGCGCGCGACCCCTTCGGCTACCTGGTTGGCGCTGCACGCGACTATGGCGGGCTGGTACGCCTGAGGTTGGGCCCTGCCACCGTGTACCTCGTCAGCGATCCTGCGTGTGTCCGGCACATGTTGGTGGACAATCACGCCAACTACTGGAAAGGACCAATTCTTCGCGGGGTCGAACTGATCATCGGCGACGGGCTGTTCGGCAGCGACGGACAGTTGTGGCAACAGCAGCGGCGCGTGATGTCGCCGGCCTTCCACCGTCGGCGTTTGACCGAGATGGTCGGGGTCATGACCGAAGTCGTCGAAGCGGCGACAGTCCGCTGGAACGATCGGATCGCCCGAAAGGCGCCAGTCGACTTACTCGAGGAAATGGTGCCGATCAACATCGAGATCGTCTTGCGCACGCTGTTCGGCACAAGCATCGACCATTGCGAGATCGGAAAGCTCCGCGCCGCGTCCGACATCATCTTTCACCACTCCGAGAAGCTGGTCTTCAGCTACTTCCTCCCCATGTGCATACCGAGGCCCGGCCACCGGCGCTTCCTTGCCGCATTGTCAGTCGTCGACGAGGCCGTGGAGAGGATCGTCGCGGAGCGCCGCAGAGACCCGGCCGACCGCGGGGACCTACTGTCGATGCTGCTGCTTGCCCGAGACGAAGGCACCCGAACGGCTATGGGCGACCGGCAGGTGCGTGACGAGGTGATGAGCATCCTGATGACGGGGTACGAGTCGACCGCCGCAGCGCTCGGTTGGACGTGGTACCTGCTGTCCCAGCACCCCGACGCGGACGCGCGGTTGCAGACCGAGCTGGACTCCGTGCTGGGGGGTCGTGTTCCGTCGTTGCAGGATCTGCCACGGCTGATCTACACGCGCCAGGTAATCAGCGAATCCTTGCGGCTGTATCCACCCTTTCCGACGTTCTTCCGCACGTCCTACGGCAGCGACCACCTCGGTCCGCACAACCTGCCGCCGGGGGCAGCACTCATCATCAGCCCGTATGTCACCCATCGGCTGACGGAACACTGGTCCAACCCGAGAACTTCGACCCCACGCGGTTCGATCCCGACCGCACCGCCGAGCGGCCGAACGAAGCCTACTATCCGTTCGGCCTCGGCCAGCGCCTGTGCATCGGTGCGAACCTGTCGTTGCTGGAGCAGCAGGTCGTTGTCGCAACCGTCGCCCAGCGGTTCGACCGCGAGCTCGTGTCCGGCTACGTGCTCGAGCCCAATTACGACATCGCCTTACGGCCCCGCGACGGTGTGCCCATGATGCTCACTCCGCGCTAGGTGGAGTGCCTTCCATGCTGCCGGATCGCCTGGACGGGTCGCCGTCGTCGCCACACGACATTGTGGCGGCGGAGTGGTTATGCTTCGGTTTCCGGTGGTCGGCAGCATCCGGCGCCGGAGACACGTTCCGGCGGCATGCCGTGCCGCCGGGCCTTCCTTAACGGAGGAACGCCATGTCCGCTGAATCCGTCGCCGCCACGCCCGAGTCCGCCGGCGGCCACATCCGATTGACCTCACACAGCGGCGGTGTCGGGGCCCTGCCGATCCACTGGGGGGCGCCCACGGCGTCCGAGCGCGGGCCGGTGGTCGGCACCACCACCAACCGCGCCCACCGCAACGTGATCGGAACGCACAGCGGCTCGTACAGCATCTACCGGGCGCTGGCGGTGGCGTCGGGCGCGCTGTCGCGCCATCACAAGGCCGACCTCACCGATACCGCGCCCACGAACATCATCGGCCCGTACCCGCAGTGGAGCGAGCCCGGCAAGATCGTGAGCCTGGACCCGTGGGGTGCCACGGTGGCCGAAGTCTTCGCCGCCGAATTGGCGGCCGGTCACGACATTCGCCCCAGCATCGCTGTTACCAAGGCGCACGTGATCCTGCCGGAGGTCATGGAGGCCATCCAGAAGGGTCGCCTGCACCCGGACGGCCGCTTCCTCCTGCCCAGCGGTGCTGCGCTGGTCACCAAGGCGGCCATCGAGCCCGTCTGGCACCTGCCGGGTGTGGCGGAGCGCTTTCACTGCAGCGAGACGGATCTGCGTCGCGTGCTGTTCGAGGAGACCGGCGGCATGTACCCCGAACTGGTGACGCGCTCGGACCTCGAGGTGTTCCTGCCCCCGATCGGGGGTCAGACCGTGTACATCTTCGGCGACGCTCGTGACCTTGCCGATCCTGGCGTGGAGCTGACCGCACGCGTACACGACGAGTGCAACGGCTCGGACGTCTTCGGCTCCGACATCTGTACCTGCCGCCCGTACCTCACGCACGCGATCGAGGAGTGCATCCAGGGTGCGCAGCGCGGTGGCGTGGGCTTGGTGGCGTACTCCCGCAAGGAGGGCCGTGCGCTCGGCGAGGTGACCAAGTTCCTGGTCTACAACGCGCGCAAGCGCCAGGTGGGCGGCGACACGGCCGATCAGTACTTCGCCCGCACCGAATGCGTGGCCGGCGTGCAGGACATGCGCTTCCAGGAAATGATGCCCGACGTGCTGCACTGGCTGGGCGTCAGAAAGATCCACCGCCTGGTCTCCATGAGCAACATGAAGTACGACGCCATCACCGGCTCGGGTATCGAGGTCGTGGAGCGGGTGGACCTCCCCGCGGATCTGATCCCGGCCGACGCGCGAGTGGAGATCGACGCCAAGATGGCGGCCGGTTACTTCACCCCGGGCGCGGTGCCGGACGCTGACGAATTGGCGAAGGTCAAGGGCCGGGAGCTGGACGGATGAGCGTGATCGGCGTCGGTCCTGCCCTGGACACCGGGCGGGCCGAGGGCGCGGCCGCGGCTCTGCGCACCACGTCGGCCGTGCGGGAGCGCGCGCGACAGCTGCTGTCCCGTGCACGCGAGGGCGATTCACTCTGGTTCGACATCGACGACGACGCGTTGCAGACGGCCGCTGCCGAGGTCTCCGACGTCACGCGTGCCCGCTATCCGAACCTGAAGATCCCGTACCACAGCCGCTGGCGCCATTTCGAAGCCGGCGGCGTGGACCGCAAGGCCGAGCTGGATGCACGGCTGACCGCGCTGGATGCACCGGGCCGCGCCCGCGCCATGATCGACGTGGCCGTGGTCAGCGTGCTGCTCGATGCGGGAGCCGGTCCCGACTGGCACTACCACGAGGTTGCCGGCGGGCAGCGCTTCGCCCGTTCCGAGGGGCTGGGCGTCGCGAGCTGGCACGCGTTCCTGGGCGGCCTGTTCTCGAGCGACGCGGCGCACCCGCTGCAGGTCGATGCGGCCGGACTGCGCGGTCTGGACACGGACCGGCTGGCCGAGATGTTCCAGGCAGGCCCGTCCAATCCGCTGGTAGGCCTCGAAGGTCGCGTGCTGCTGCTGCGACGGCTGGGCGAGGCGCTCGCCGCACAGCCCGAGGTGTTCGGTCCGCAGGGCCGGCCGGGTGGCCTGTTCGACCTTCTGGTCGCCCCGCAGGGTGCGGCCCCGGCGACGGTCGCGGCCCACGACATCCTGTCGCAGCTCCTGACGTCGCTGTCGGGCATCTGGCCGGCGGGCAACGCCATCGGCGCCGAGCCGTTGGGCGACTGCTGGCGCCACGACGCGGTGGCCGGTCCGGGCCTGACCCAGGGCTGGATGCCGTTTCACAAACTGTCGCAGTGGCTGAGCTATTCGTTGCTCGAGCCCTTCCAGTGGGCCGGTGTCGAGGTGGTCGGGTTGGACGAGCTGACCGGCCTGCCCGAATACCGGAACGGCGGTCTGCTTCTCGACACCGGCGTGCTCCGCCTGCACGATCCGGCGTGGGCTGCGCAAAGCTGGACGGCGGGAGACGAATTGGTGGTCGAGTGGCGCGCGTTGACGGTAGCGCTCCTGGACGAGCTGGCCCCGCTGGTGCGCGCACGTCTGGGCGCGGATTCCCGAGCGATGCCGTTGGCCTGCGTCCTGGAGGGCGGCACCTGGGCGGCGGGCCGTGCGCTGGCACAGCGCTCGCGTGGTGGGCTGCCGCCACTGAACGTCGTCAGCGACGGCACGGTCTTCTAGAACGAAACGAGGACGAATACATGGGCACGGTACACGTGATCGACCACCCGCTGGTGCAGCACAAGCTCACGATGATGCGCCGCAAGGATGCCTCCACCAACAGCTTTCGACGATTGGCGAACGAGATCTCCGCGCTGATGACCTACGAGGTCCTCCGCGACATCCCGATGCAGGAGATCGACGTCGAGACACCGCTGGAATTCACGACCGGCAAGGTCATCGACGGCAAGAAGCTGGTCTTCGTCTCCATCCTGCGCGCGGGCACCGGCATCCTGGACGGCATGCTGACAATTGTGCCGGGTGCGCGCGTCGGTCATATCGGTCTCTACCGCGATCCCAAAACCCTCGGAGCCGTGGAGTACTACTTCAAGATGCCCGGCGATCTGCAGGAGCGCGACGTGGTGGTGATCGACCCGATGCTGGCCACCGGCAACTCCGCCGTGGCGGCGGTGGAGCGGCTGAAGGAATGCGGTCCCAAATCCATCAAGTTCGTCTGCCTGCTGACCTGCCCCGAAGGCGTTGCCGCCCTGCACAAGGCGCACCCCGACGTCCCGATCTACACCGCCGCCGTCGACCGCCAACTCGACGAGCACGGCTACATTCTGCCCGGAATCGGGGACGCCGGCGACCGCCTCTTCGGCACCAAGTAGTAGACGCGGTCGTCACGGGGCGGTGGTTTCCGGCGCCTCGAGTTCGGTGCCCGGTTGCGTGGGGAACCGCAGCGCGAGTGCTGTCTTGATTTCGATGTGACGCAACAGGAAGGCGCGCTCGTCGAGCCGCTTGCGCCGCAGCCAGCCGGTGACTTCGTCGTTGCATTTACTGGCGTTGCACGAGCCGCAGGCCGGGGCGATGTTGTCGAGGGTATAACGCCCGCCGCGGGACAGTGCCTGCACGCAGTCGCGTTGCAGTGGCTTGTCGGTCGCGCCGCAGTACGCGCAGCCGCCCCACGCCTCGGTGAGTGCACTCCACTGCTCGGCGGTGAGATCGTGCTCGACACTCTCCATCCGACGCTTGCGTTTACGGGCGCCCCTGGCCCTGCGACTCCGGTTGACCGCCATCGCCCCAGCGTAGGACGCGGGACGGGGCAGCCGGCGACAGGGGCACGCTCTGCTCGAAGTTGAACACGTTCTCCGGGTCGTAGGTGGCCTTCACCTCGCGCAGTCGCTCGCGGTGGGAGCCGTAGTACTCACGTTCCCAGTCCGCCGCCGCGGCGTTGGGCACGTTGACGTAGGCGCCGTCACCGTAGGGGCGCAACGCGCGCCAGAAGTCGGCCGCCCAGCCCAGTGCCGTCGAGTTCAGGGCGGGGTCGTTCCAGGCGGCACCCGGCTCGCAGTAGAACAACGCGTCGCGGTGCGGGAACGCGGATCCGCCGGGCGGCGCATGCCGGACGGCCCCGCCGAAGCTCGTGCAGAAGAAATTGCTCGGCGGGCTGGGCGTGTTGCCCATGTAGTGGACGATCAGATCGATCGCGTCGTCGGGGAACGGCTGGGTGACGAACTGCGAGTAGAACTTCCAGAGGGCGACGTCATCCGGCCCCCTGTCGACTTCGCCGTACACGGTCGGCCAGGCGTCCTCCGTCACAGTCACGTCGGGGTCGCCGATCGTCAGCAGCGGGCGCAGTTGGTCCTCGAGTTCTCGCCATGAACCGCCGTACAGCAGCGCAGACAGCTCGACTGCGGTCGAATCCACCTCGAGCGCGCTGGTCAGCCGCTCGTCGGCGACCGGCGCGTCGCGCTGCCACGCGCGAAGTAGGGCGCCCAGCTCGCCGTGACCGGTCCACCTCGCGACCAGGAATGTGACGTTCGAGAGCTCGTGCAGCCTCAACGTGTAGGACGTCGCAATCCCGAAGTTGCCGCCGCCTCCACCACGGCACGCCCACAGCAGGTCGGAGTTGCTGTGCTCGGTCGCCTCCACGACCTTCGCAGAGCGCGAGCCGTCGGCTACCACGACCTCCGCTGCGAGTAGGTTGTCGCAGGCCAAACCCATGCTTCGGGTCAGTAGCCCGAAGCCACCCCCGAGAATCACCCCACCGAGACCGACGCCGCCCTCCGAGCCGGTCGGAACGACGAAGCCGCGTTGCCCGAGCGCCGCGACCGTCTCCTTCTGCGTCAGCCCCGTCCCGACCGTCGCCGTGCGCGCCGTTTCGTCGATCACGATGCTCTTCATCCGACTGACGTCCACGACCAGCCCGCCGTCGATCGACGACCAGCCCTCGAGGCTGTGGCGACCGCTGCGGGCACGCAGGGCGATGCCCTCCGTGCGTGCCCAGCGGACCGCGTTGACCACGTCCTGTGTGTCGCAGCAGAACACGATGGCTTCGGGGTAGCGGGAATACAGGCGGTTCCAGCCGACCCGCGCCGCCTCGTAACCTGAGTCGCCCGCACGCACCACGTCTCCCGTGAGCATGGTGGTCGCGGCAATCAGGGGCTTCACCTCTCGGTCAGTGTGAGAAGACATCGGCGTCTCCTGGCTCGGTGTCCAGTACCTCGCGTTTGAATATCAACAGGTAGCCGAAGTACAACCCGCCCGCGAGGAGCAAGCCGACCGCAATGAGGATCGAGGTCACAGCTGTCGAGGGCGAGACGATCACGAACAACACGACAGCCGACCACACGAGCGCGCTGATCGCGACCGGCAACTCGAAGCGCCCGAGATCGAACGCACCCGCCTTCCGATCCAGTCGTCCCCGCACCGCCAGATAGAGGACGATTATCGCGCCGTAGAGGACTGCCGAGATGACCGTCCCTACCGTGAGCAACTCCAGCAGGGCGCCACCCGGCAGCACGGCCATGAGGACGACCCCCACGACGACGATCAGGATGGTCGCCGGAATGGGTGTCTGCGTGCGCGGATTGACCCGACGCATCAGCCGGTAAGCAGGGAAACGTGCGTCGCGCGACATCGCGAACACCATCCGCGAGCAGGTGGCCAGGGTCACCATCCCGGCGCCGAAGAATGCGAACGCGATCGCGACCAGCAGCGACCTCTCCATCACCGGACCCAGCTGATCGCGCAGGATCGCCGCCACCGGCGTGTCACTGTCGCTCACCCGGGGGATATCTTTGATCGCTATCGTGAGCGCGATCAGGAACACCAGTCCCAGCACGGCCGCCGCCACGACCGATCCCACGATCGCGCGCGGGACGCTGCGAAACGGATCCTTGGCCTCCTCAGCCATATTCGCCGCGGAGTCGAAGCCGACGAGTGTGGCGAGCCCCATGATCATCGCAGCCATCAACCCGCCGCCGACAGCGAAATAGTTGGGGGCGCCCTCGGTGATACCGCGCGAGGTCAGATTACCGACTGAGCCCTCGCCCGAGATTGCGACAGCGACGAAGAGCCCGATTGCCAGCACCACCACGATCACCAGTTCGAGCCCCACCGCGCCCGACGTGATCAAGCCGACGAGGCGCGTGGAGAACACGACGAGCACCGCCTGAACGAGGACCACGACGAGCGTGATCATGCGCGCCGTGCCCTCGTCCGGCTGCATGCCGAACAGTGGCATGAGGGCGCTGCTTGCCATCGCATTGTCGACCGTCACCACGCCGAGCGCCAGGTAACAGAAGGTCAGCCAACCGAACAACCAGCCGACTTTCGGGTTGGCCAGCCGTGAGGCCCATTGGTAGGAGGAGCCGCTGAGTGGGATGCGGGCCGCGAACTGGGCGATCACCAGCGCAACGAGGGTCTGCCCCAACGCCACGATGACCCAGAGCCAGATCCCCACCGGCCCCGCGTCTCGAAGCACGTCGTCGTAGGTGCCGAAGATCCCGACCGCCACCGAGATGAACGCGAACGAGACAGCGAACACCTGAAAGGAGCCCAGAGTTCGCTTCAGCTCCGGTTTGTAGCCGCAGTCTTCACATTCTTGATCGGCGCTCTGTGCGCCCATCACGTTTTCTGCCGTCATCTCGGTCGCCTCACGTTCACTCGGGAACTGCGGAGAAGTCGATTCGCTTGAAACGACCCGTCACAACGAGACCCGTTCCACGATCAGAGCGAGACCGGTCTGTTTCATCCTCCACCTCATGGATTCGGATGTCATCGATGGTTCGTCTCTCTAAATACTCCGCGATGCGGAAGGCACACGTCATCGCACACGTCTCGGCCGCCGGCGCGAATGGCACCGGCGGCCGTGAGACTCTGCTGGCGACCGAGAGTGAGTCGGCCTCGAACGTATGTCACATCCAGGGCATGTCCGGATCGAGCGAGTGGGAGATCACTCCGTCGTCGGGCTCGAGTGGGTAGTTGACCTGGTGGATGGTGGCGGCCTGCTGGGAGTTCACGGAAGCGGCGGCGGGTCCGTAGAGGGATGTGCCGCCGGGCTCGACCAGGGTGGTGCCGGGCTCGACGAGGGTCACCTGCGGGGGGACGTCCTCGTCGGGGGCGTCGCAGGAGACCATGGGCCATGCATTTGCGCAGCCGATACGGTCCCTGACGTCGACCTTGTAGGGGGAGAGTCCGGACTCGGGGGAGACGACTTGCGGGAACGTCGACTGCGCGGGTGCGGCGACGGCAGTCGCGCTCTGGGCCATGAACATTCCCAGTCCGAGGGCGGCGCCCGTTGCGGCTGCTGCTGCGATGCGTGTCTTCGTCGAGTTCATTGCGTTGCTCCTGAGTGTGGTGTGTGAATTTCCGCGTCCCTTGTGGACGAACACCAGTCTTCGCCGGAACAGGGGGCCGGCACCGCCCCCTGAAGGGGTGGTCGGTCATCCATCCAGGGGTGGATTTCTGCACCCCGGGGTGTGTTCCGAATGCATGACTGCCGTGGATGGGGAGGTCAGAGATAGAGGTCGACGAGGGTACTGATCACCGACCAGTGCGTGGTTCGGGCCCGCACGGTTCTCAACTCGGGGTAGACGGTGCGGAAGGTGCGCGCGAGGGCGACGCTGAGTCCGCCGGTGATGTCGGTGAGCCCCGATCGAGTTTCGGTTGCGAGGATGCCGTCGAGGGGCGGGTAGTCGGACAGTCGCTCGACGATGGGGTCTACCCGGAGGCCGGGGCCGAGCTCGCGGAACAATCCGATGTTCTCCTGTAACCCTCTGGTGATCGGCAGGTCGGTGGGTTCGACGATGTGCCGATGCTGGGCCGCCGCGCTCTCCTGTGCGACGAGGATCAGGTCGTAGAGTTTCGCGGTGACGACGTCGTCGAACCGGTGAAAGTCGTCTCTGACGACGCCGAGGCTGGCGACGTCCCGGAAGATGTCCGCGAACTGGTCGAACGTCATCAACGTCCCGTGGCTTCCGGCCTCCGCACGTTTCATGAGGTGATCATCCCCCGGGATGCGGTCACAATTCCGACGAACCGCGCGCACAGGGCGCTCGGTCGGGGACGGCGGTCGAGACGGGGGTGGGGCGAGCACCGAAAGGTGGATTCGAATCGAGATGACCATCACCGCGCCGCTCGTCGTCGCCGCGCACTGACCGCGGGCCGGACCATGGATTCGCAGTTCGAGTCCGCAACGGAGCCATGGTGGCGTCCTCGTGGTCGCTGCATCGCGTGTTGGCTGAAGCAACGCTAGGTACGGCCGATGCGCTGCGCGGCCTCGCGCAGGTGCAGGCACACTTCGTCGATCGCCTGCTTCGTCTGCGCGAACGCGCCGATCTCGGTGACGAAGCCGTGGAAGACGCCGGTATACCTGGTCAGCGAGACGGGGACGCCGTCGCGCTGCAGCCGTGCCGCGTACGCCTCGGCGTCGTCGCGGATCGGGTCGACCTCCGCGGTCAGGATCAGGGCCGACGGCAGGCCGCGCAGCGACTCGGCTCGCATGGGTGCCGCGAGGTGGTCGTCCGCTCGGTGTCCTGGGCCGACGTATTGGTCCCAGAACCAGCGCGCGTCCGCAGTGCTCAACAGCGGTGCATCGGCGAATTCCGACCACGAGGGAGTGGTGAACGTCCCGTCGACGGCGGGGTACGCGAGCACTTGGGTCACGGGAAGGGGGGCGTGCCCGCCGCGTCGGTGCAGGCAGAGGGCGGCGGCGAGATTGCCGCCGGCGGAGTCGCCCCCGATCGCGATGCGTCCCGGATCGATGCCGAGTTCCGGTGCTGTCCGGGTAAGCCACGCATAGGCGTCGAGGCAGTCTTCCAGCGCTGCCGGATAAGGGTTTTCGGGAGCCAAGCGGTAGTCCAGGGACACGACCGTCCATCCGGATCCGGCGGCGATCGCGCGGCACAGCTCGTCGGCTCCGTCCAGGGTTCCGAGGACGAAACCTCCGCCATGCAGATAGACGATGGCGGGACTGTTGCAGTCACGGCCGGCACCGTCTGCGCGGTACAGGCGAGCCCGGATCGAACCCGCACGGGTCGGCACGGTCAATTGTTCGACATGGTCCAGCGGCGTGATCGACTCGGCGGGTGATGCCGTGTTCAGGAGCGCTCGGGCCTGCTCAGGTCCCAGCTCACGAATGGGTTTCTGCAGCACGTGGGTGATCATCCGGGCCACGGCCTGGGCCTGGTCGTCGAGCAGATTCCACCAGGCGGGAGCGTCGTCGTTCATTTCGGAACCTCGCAGTCGTTGACAAGAAGTGATCTGTACCTCAATATCATAGTCACGTGATCCAGTCATTTGACTATAAGTTCGCGTTTCATATGGGATCCGCTGCTGACGGGTGTACCGCGCACACGATCTCGTCGAATCGAAAGGACAGAAGGATGACCGAAACGACGATCGGCCACGCGACACGCGGGGCTGACGTGGTCGACGGGGTCGACATTCGGATCGAGGACGATGCGAGTCCGATCGTCCGGCTGATCGGCCGGACCATTGCCGATTCCGTCCGCGCGAACGGTGCGGACTCCGTCGTGGCGGCGGTGGCAGGCACTGTGGCCGTCCGCTCCCACGACACCCCGCAGGCTGCGACGATCAGCATCTCCGACGGTGTCGTCGCAGTATCGAGCGGTGTGTTCGTCGAGCCCGACCTCGCGTTGACCGTCGACTTGAACGGCCGGTTCGCCCTGGTCGGTGAGCCTGTTGTCGCAGGCGACGACGATCTCGCTGCCGCGGCGCTGGCACTGCTGGCGCCGCCGCTGCCGGACTGGAAGGTCGCCGCGGATTCGTTCTGGGCCGCGGCCCGGTCGGTGCCGGGGATCCCCGACATGCTCGTCGCGATCACGGAGGGCCCCGAGGGGCTGGATCAGCACGTCGTCGGCGAGGGCGAGACCCACTATGTGATCGCCGGCCCGCCGGATCTGCTGGCCGGCATCTTCTCGGGCGCCGACGACCTGATCGCCGCCCTGTCCACCGGTCTGATCGGCGTGCGCGGCACGTTCTCTCAGCTGTCGGTGCTGGTCGCCGCATCCTGGAAGGTTCGTTACGATGTCTGAAACCACCTACACCGCAACAGAGCTCGAGACGCCGGTGCACACGATCCGGCTCGAGTCCACCAACCACGACGGCAGCTTCCTCGGCAAGAATCTGGCACCCAAGAAGTTCGCCGCGAGCGCGGGCTCGGGCTTCGCGATGGCGGATCTCCTGTTCGGCCTCGACCTGGGCAACGCCCCGACCTTCGGCTTCGCCTTCCCCGAGTGGCGTGGGCACGTGTCCGACGTGCAGTTCCGGCCTGACATGTCGACGCTGGTGCAGTGGGAGCCGGGTCTGCAGTCCGTGATCGGCGATTACTGGCAGGCCGACGGCAGCCCCATCGGGACCTGTCCGCGTAACCTCGCCCGAAAGCTGGTCGACCGACTCGCCACGCGCGGTTTCGCGGCAACCATTGCGGTCGAGATCGAGGCGACTCTGTTCCAGGAGTCCATCCACGAGGCCCGGGAAAAGGGATATCGCGACCTGACCCCACTCGGCGGTTCAGCCGGAACCGCGTACCACCTCGCGAAGTCGAAGGACTGGATCGACTACATGTCGGCGGTCGCCCGTCGCCTCGACGAGATCGGCATCGAGTGGGAAGCGTGGAGCGACGAGGACGCGGCGGGTCAGGTCGAACTCAACCTGGTTCCCGGAGACCCGATCTCGGTCTGCGACAACTGGGCTCGTGCCCGGCAGGTGATGCGCGAGGTGGCCTTCGAGCGCGGTCACACCGTCACCTTCATGGCCAAGCCGACCGCGGGCTACGGCCAGGCCTCGCACGTCAACCTGTCTCTGCAGCGCGACGGGGTCAACGCGTTCTACGCCGAGGACGGGCCGTCGCCCACGATGCGGCACGCGGTCGGCGGGCTGCTCGCGACCATGAGCGGGGCGGCATCGGTCATGCTCCCGCAGATCACCTCGTACCGCCGCCTGGTCGACTTGAGCGGCCCGCCGACGACGATCACCTGGGGCATCGCCAACAAGAGCACTGCGGTGCGGGCAGTGTGCGGTCACCCGGCGTACTCCCGCCTCGAATACCGCGTTCCCGGCGCCGACGCGAACCTGTACCTCGCGGTCGCGGCCATTCTCGCCGGTGTGATCGCCGGCCTCGACGGCGAAATCGAGCCACCCGAGCCGGTCAGCGACCTGGCGTGGTGTGTGCCCGACCTCGAGCGGCTGCCGAACACCATCACCAAGGCGGCCGCCGCGCTGGAGACCGACCTGATCCTGCGCGAGCAGCTCGGCGACGAGTTCGTCGACTACTGGGTCGGTACCCGGCGCTGGGAGTGGATGCAGTTCCACACCGCAGGCGGTGATCCGTTCGCCGAGCTTTCCGAATGGGAGTCGGCGCGATACTTCGAGTTCCCGTGAGCGCGGGGAACGCGACGCCGGGCACGATCCGGCCGATGATCGGCATCACCGGTCGACGGGTCCGGCTGGGGCTGATCGACGGGCTGGACAAACGCTACGGTCACCTGCTCGCTGACACTTTCATGTCCGACTTCTCGGACCGGATCGCCAGGGCCGGAGGGATTCCGGTGAACCTGCCCTACGATGCCGACCCGGAGGCACTCTGTCATTGGCTGGCGGGTGTGGTCATCACCGGAGGCCAGGATGTTCATCCCGCGTATTGGGGCGGCGATTTGTCGGTGGTCCGTGACATGGATCCACGGGATAATCCGATGGTCCACGACCCCGACCGGGACGAGTACGAGATCGCGCTAGTGCGTGCCGCACTCGCCAGACATATCCCGGTCCTCGGGGTGTGCCGGGGCCTACAGATCCTGAACGTCGCGCTCGGCGGCACCCTGATCCCGCATCTACCGCCCGGCTCCGTCGAGCACCTGTCGGCTTCGCCCCCGCTCACCGACGGCGCCGACGACCACAAGGTGACGTTCGAGCCCGGCTCGATCGCGGAAGGTCTGTTCGGTGCCGGCGCGGTGACCAACTCGTGGCACCACCAGGCGGTCGACCGCTGCGGGACCGGCCTGGTGGTCACGGGGCGCACGGCCGACGGCGTCGTCGAAGCGGTCGAGCTGCCGGGATCGCCGGTGCTCGGGGTCCAGTGGCATCCCGAGTGGATGGAGCGCGACGATCCGGCGCTGAGCTGGGTCGTCGCCGAGGGCAGTCGGCGGATCTGACCCACGAAAGACGATCGGCCGCCACCGAAAGGTGGCGGCCGACATCCACTTTCGTTTCAGCGTGGTATCACTCCACGCTTACCCAGGACACGAGCGAACGCAGGGTTTCCTCGGGCGAGGCCTTCGTGAGCTTGGCCGCAGGCTCGGCGGCATCGCCGAGGTTGGCGGCCATCC